>NZ_JEYB01000045.1:0-31475 GCF_000582255.1 Acinetobacter sp. 1566109
AAACCTCAGCAATTCTAGATTATTTCTCTCATTTACACCCACAACTGAGCCAGAACAATTTACTAAGCCAACAACTTCAAAACTTTTATTATTGGAAGAATTATTGTGAGGCGACATTCATTCCAGATCTGGTACTCAAGCAAATCTTTCACCAAATTGCAGAACGCACGCCTTTTCTGGTCCGTTTCGTTCCTAAGCTTTTAAAATATGGATTTGATCAAGGCTATCTCAATCAATCATTACAAAGACACATGAGCATGATTGATAAACATTTAGAACGTCACTTATGGTTTGCTGGAGATCAGTTTACTACTGCTGATATTTTGATGTGGTTTCCATTATTGGCTTGCTCACCAAATTACAGCCAGTTTAAACATATACAGCGTTATCTGACCCAGATAGAAAACAGACCTGGCTTTAAAAATGCTCTAATTAAAGGTCAATGGTCTGCTTCTACTTTTCAAACTTACTGGGCTATTGCTTGGTGATTTATTTATGCAGACTTACGTGAATTCACGCGCCCCTGAACAACGGCCTTAATATTGCCCTTCGCGTAATTTAAAAACACAATTAAAGGCGATAGTTTTGGATTTGGTTTTTTACCCTGCCCAATTGCTTTAAATTGTGCTGCGTACCAAATAATTTCCATAATCGCCATTTTATCGACAAAAGGTAAACCTGTTTTAATTGGTTTTACGGCATAGCGAACATCTTGACCTGCGATTAAACGGTCAGTTAAATCTGTTTCAACAGCAAGTGGACGAGCAATACCAATAAAGTCATATGCCCCACTTGCTAGAGCAGCATTCATGCCTTCTACAGTACGGAAGCCACCTGTCACCATAAGTTTACATTTTACATGCTGACGGATTTTTTCAGCGAAGTCTAAGAAGTATGCTTCCCGTGCAATGGTACTTGCTTTACGTTTATCGGCTTTAGCGCCAGCCATTGCAGGTGCTTCATAAGTACCACCTGAAATTTCAATTAAGTCAATCCCAGCTTCATCAACTGCTTTAAATACCGAAATTACATCTTCTTCGCTAATACCACCGCGCTGGAAGTCGGCAGAGTTGAGCTTAACTGAAATAATAAAATTCTCTGAGGTTGCTTGACGTACAGCCTTATAAACTTCTAGTAAAAAGCGAGTACGGTTTTCAACTGAGCCACCCCATTGGTCTGTACGCTTATTGGTTAATGGTGATAAAAACTGGCTAATTAAATAGCCATGTGCACCATGTAACTGTACCCCTTCAAAACCTGCCTTTTCACAAATACGAGCAGCGTTCGCAAAACGTTTAATAATATCCAAAATTTCTTCATGCGTAAGCGCACGTGGCGTACCAAACATAGTCGCTAAAGCTGGACTAAAAGGAACTGCCGAAGGTGCAACTGTTTCTTTATTTAAACCTTTAGGGCACTGACGGCCTGGGTGAGACAATTGAATAAGCTGTACCATTCCATATTGTTTACCGACTGCTGCCCATTCTTTTAAACGCTCTAGGTCACGCTCAGTTTCAATCACCACTACCCCGGGTTCGTTTTTGGCCTCTACATTGACCATAACATTCCCAGTAATCGCACAGCCCAAACCACCTTTGGCCCATGCACCGTACAGGCCTAAATGTAAGTCATTCGGCTGGCCTTCATAGTTTGCGAGTGCCTCACTCATTGCACCTTTAATAATTCGATTTTTAAATGTGGTATTTCGAATTGTGATTGGTTGTGCAATCTGGCTCATGGTTAACCTCTTTTAATATTTTAGAGCAATTACACTAATTTAGATGAGTTATAGGTCATGTCAAGGGGGTAATCGATAACTGACAATATCACATGTCAAATTTAAAAAATATAAAAAATTGCAACTTTTTGCATTAAAAACAAAAATATTATTTATTTTTATAAAACAATATCTTACAAAAATATTTAAAGGCTTGCTGTAATTAACTGCTTGGTATATTCAGTTTTAGGGTCATTAAATAACTGTTCAGTTAGCTGATATTCAACAACTTTTGCATGTCGTAATACCATCACTTTATGACACAGTGCTTTGACCACATTTAAATCATGACTAATAAAAATATAGCTTAGGTGCTCAGTTTGTTGTAAACGTCGCAATAATTGAATCATGGCCTTTTGCGTGGTTCGGTCTAAGGCAGACGTTGGCTCATCTAAAATTAAAAGTTTAGGTTGAACCACTAAAGCTCGTGCTAGAGCAACGCGTTGACGTTGTCCACCCGAAAGCTCGTGCGGATAGCGGTGTTGAAAGTCTTCAGCCAACTCAACTTTTACTAAAGCAGATTTAACTTGCTGTTTAATCTCGCTATCAGCTACAGCTTTCACTTTTAAGCCTTCAGCAATAATCTGCCCTACCGTCATACGCGGGTTTAAACTACCAAATGGGTCTTGGAAAACAATTTGTAAGTCTGACCTAATCTTACGCAAAGCTTTTTGTTCTAAGTGGTTTATGTCTTGCCCTAAAAAGATAATTTGCCCCTCACTTTTAATTAATCGAACCAGAGCCAAAGCCAATGAGGTTTTACCCGAACCACTCTCCCCCACAACGCCTAATGCTTCGCCTTGGGCAAGCTCAAAGCTTACATTTTCAATAGCAGTGGTATAACCCTGAATACGGTTAAAAAAACCACGTCGTATTGGATATTTAACATTGAGTTGTTGAACAGATAAAATGTTATGACTGATTGAAGGCTGCTCAGCAAAACCAAGATCATGATCTAATAATTGCTGGGTATAAGTTGAAGTTGGGTGTTCAAAAATCTGTTGAAGCTGACCTTGCTCTACAACTTGTCCTTCGTGTAATACAATCAGCTCATTGGCATAACGGCGTACCAAATTTAAATCATGGCTAATCAAAATTAGCGCCATGCCATATTTACTTTGCAAAGACCTCAGTAACTCTAAAATTTGCGTTTGTAAAATCACATCAAGCGCGGTAGTTGGTTCATCTGCAATTAAAATTTTAGGTTGAAGCGCTAGCGCAGCCGCAATCATTATCCGCTGTTTTTGTCCACCCGAAAGCTCATGCGAATAGCGTTTTAAAATATGCTTTGGATTAGTAATTCCTACGTCTTTTAATAATTGAATTACCTGCTGCTGAGCTTTTGCTTTTGTCCAACCTTGTAAAATGAAATGTTCACCGACAATTTTTTCAACACGATGCAATGGGTTTAAAGCCGTAGAAGGCTCCTGAAAAATCATGGCAATTTGGCGGCCACGTATGTGTGTTTTTGTCTTTTCATCTGTTTCTAAAATATTTTTTGAATTAATAATAATACGACCAGATGTTTTTAATTTTTCTGGTAATAATCCCATCATCGCCAAACAGCTTATTGTTTTACCTGATCCGCTCTCACCTACAATTGCAAGCGTATCTCCAGCTTGTAAGTGTAGATTGAGACCCTCCAATAAAGGCTGATCTTGTGTAGAGATTGAAAGGTTTTCTATATTTAGCAATGTAGCATCTACATTTAAGTTATTTTCTTGGGTCAAATGCATCGCGTGCCGCCTCCCCAATATAAATTAATAATGACAACACAAAAGCCAAGCTAAAAAAGCCCGATAAAGCCAACCACGGTGCATCTAAGTTATTTTTACCTTGCAACAACAACTCACCTAAAGAGGCAGCATCTGGCGGTAAACCATAGCCCAAGAAATCGAGTG
The DNA here is from genome assembly GCF_000582255.1 of Acinetobacter sp. 1566109. Lineage (NCBI taxonomy): Bacteria > Pseudomonadati > Pseudomonadota > Gammaproteobacteria > Moraxellales > Moraxellaceae > Acinetobacter > Acinetobacter sp. 1566109. The sequence continues at coordinate 3,679 of NZ_JEYB01000045.1, forward strand.
CGGTTAAAGCAATAATATTAGTAGTCAAAATAAAAGGTAATTGCGACAGGCTAGAACTTATGGCATTTGGCAAAATGTGCTTAAAGATAATTGCTCTATCAATTACACCTAAAGCCTGAGCCGCACGCACATAGTCAAGTTGACGCGCTTTTAAAAATTCGGCACGGACAATTCCTACCAGTACAGTCCAGCTAAAGAACAGCATAATAAAAAATAGCCAATATACATTTGGGGTAAACATGCTGACCAAAATCATGACCATAAAGAGCATGGGTAAACCATTCCAGACTTCTACCAGTCGTTGCCCCAACAAATCAACCCAGCCACCATAGTAACCTTGTATAGCACCTACAAAAATACCAAGTAGTGCTGCACAAGCTGTTAAAGCCAAGCCGAAAAGTAATGAGACTCTAAGCCCATAGAGAATACGTGCAAGCACGTCTCGCCCTTGGTCATCTGTCCCTAACCAGTTCTGCTTAGAAGGTGGCGATGGCACAGGTACAGCCAAGTCTAAATTAGGAGTCTGGTAAGAAAATCTTATGAGGGGCCAAATTGCCCATCCATTATGATTGATAAGCTCTTGTACAGCGGGATCTTTATAATCTGCTTCTGTTTCAAACACGCCACCAAAAGTAGTTTCGGGATATGATTTAAATACAGGCAAATAATAAGCGTCCTCATATTTCACCAACAATGGTTTATCGTTAGCAATGAGCTCAGCAGCTAAGGACATCGCCAAAATGAGGCTAAACAAAACAAAGCTTGCCCAACCTAATTTATGTTGCCTAAACTTTTGCAGCCGTGACTGCACAATTAAAGACATTATTTGCCTCCTTGTGCGTCAAAGTGAATACGCGGATCAATCCATTGATACAGCACATCGCAAATAAGTCGTAAAAGTAGACTAAACAGCGTAAAGAAAAACAATACGCCGAAAATAACCGGATAGTCTCGTTGAACAATCGCTTCAAAGCCCAACAACCCCACACCATCTAGGTGAAAAATAATTTCAATAAAAAGGTTTCCGACAAAGAAAATACCAGCTAAAGCCTCCGGCAATCCGGCGAGTACCACTAAAATGGCATTGCGAAATACATGTTTATATAAAACTTGCTGGCTATTTAGACCTTTTGCGTAAGCTCCCAAAACATAAGGTTTATTAAGTTCTTCTAAAAATGAATACTTAGTTAAATAAGTTAGGCTCGCAAAACCACCTAAGACCATGGTAATAAGTGGCAAAGTCATATGCCATAAATAGTCCGTAATTTTTCCAAAAAAACTCAATTGATGAAAGTTATCTGATACCAGGCTTTGCAATGGAAACCAGTGAAAATATGACCCACCCGCAAAAAAAACAATAAGCAGTATGCCAAAGACAAAGCTGGGTACCGCATAACCCACCACGAGTAATAAAGAAGTGGAACGATCAAACCAAGAACCTTGTTGTTTCGCTTTTTTAATTCCAAGTGGAATTGAAATAAGATAAATCAGCAAAGTGCTCCATAGCCCAATCGAGATCGACACAGGCATTTTTTCCCAAAGCAACTCAACTACTGGTTTATCTTTAAAAAAGCTTTGTCCAAAGTCTAAAGTCAAATAGCCCTTTAACATCAGTAAAAAACGTTCTACTGGAGGATGGTCAAAACCGTATTGTGCTTTAATTTGCTCTACCATTTCGGGGCTTAATCCTTTAGCACCCTGATAGTACATTTCAGTACCTAATATCCGCCCTGCTCCTACGCCACTTTCTACCTCATGGATTGCTTGTTCTACAGGTCCACCCGGTGCAATTTGCACGACCACAAAGTTGATCAATAAAATAATGAACAACGTTGGAATCATTAAAAGAAGTCGCTTTAGAATATATGAACCCATATAACAGGATTTCCTTTAGGTACTTGCTTTTATTGTTGATGTAAATATTGGGCAACTTTTTTGGCTTGGTTTGGATTACTCCACCAATACTCTATACCAGCCGAGAGCACAGGTTTCACTTTAGGTTGCTGATACATATTCCAATACGCATACCAATAATCCCCTTTCCCATAAGTCGGGATCTGGTAATATCCTGCGCGAAGCAATCGGTCAAGAACATGAGTATAAGTGATTTGCTGATTACGGTCTTTGGCAGTCACCAGTTTTGAAATGACTTCATCAATAACCAGATTACGAATACCAGCGTAGTTATAGTTGCCATCTTGAATTGCTGCGGCACTTCCCCAGAACTGAGCCTGTTCATTGCCCGGATTTAAAGATTGCGGCAAATTCATCGTAGTCATGTCAAAGTCATAACGGCGTGTACGCTCTAAATATTGCGGCGCATCAACCTGCCGTAAATTAATATTAATTCCTAATTTTTTTAAATTTCTTACAAATGGCATCAGTGTTCTTTGTTTGCCATCTTGCTGAATGAGGAACTCAATTTTTACAGGCTGGCCTTCAGGAGTATATAACTGTCCTTCTTTAATTTTATAGCCTGCTTGAATGAGTAATTGTCTTGCGATTAATAAGTTTTGACGGTTAAAACCACTGGCATCCGAGACAGGATATTTCCAGTCTGTCAAAACAGCTTTTTGCATGACTGGAGAAAGCTTTGGCAAAAGAGGCTTTAATATGGCCAGCTCATTGTTTGAAGGTCGACCTGTCGCTGCCAAATCACTATTTTCAAAATAACTTTGTAGTCTTTGATATTGTCCGTAAAACAAAGCTTTATTTTGCCATTCAAAATCATAGGCATAAGTCAAAGCTTGTCTAAAGCGGATGTCATTGAAAGGGTTGCGCCTTGTGTTAAAAATATAACTCTCGGTTGCAATGGGGTTATGATGTCTAAATTTATATTGCGTTACCAAGCCTGCTTTTACAGCCGGAAAATGATAGTCAGTGACCCATTTTTTTGGATTAGTTTCTTCATGCAAGGTATATTGCCCAGATTTAAAACCTTCGAATGCAATGTCCCAATTTCGGTAATAAACATACTTTAAATGATCGAAGTTATAGCGCCCTTTATTAATAGGTAGGTCTTTTGCCCAATAATTCGGATTACGTTTATAACTAATACTTCGACCTGCATCAATTTTCTCAACCACGTAAGGCCCTGAACCTATAATCGGTTGCAAAGTAATACGAGTAAAGTCACGGTTCTGCCAGTCTGCTTTTGAGTAAATCGGTAAACTCGCCACAACAAATGGCATTTTTGGATTATGGCTAGACTTAAAAGTGAATTTAACTTGATGAGGATTTATAACTTCTGTTTTTCCCAAGTCTGCAAGATACATTTGCAGGCCAAAATTAGATTTGGTTTGATAGGTATCAAAGCTAAATTTTACATCCGTTGCTGTTAAAGGTTGTCCATTACTAAAGCGTGCTTTTGGATTTAAATAGAAGGTAATCGATTGCGTTCTTTCTGGATCATAGGAAACTCTCTCGGCTAAAAGTGGGTATAAAACTCCAACTTCATCGAGTGACTGAGTCATTAAAGTATCAAAAAGATAATTTACTCCTTCTGTCGCGTTCCCCTTACCGTTCATGCTGTTTAAATTATCAAAAGTCCCTTGCGCAGCCCGACTCAATACTCCACCTTTTGGTGCATTCGGATTGGCATAAGGCATTGCAGCCATTGTTAAATATTTAGGCTTAGAGTGAATTGCGATATAAGGCGTGATTTGCTGTGCAGAGAATACAACTTGTGAAAAGACACTGAGCCCGACTAGCAGGCTCAGTTGAGGATATAACTTTTGCATAAAGTTCTAAGTATTCTATAAATTAGGCACTTTAATAATATCGCCAATACGTAATTGAGTCGACGGTGTTAAGTTATTGAGTTCCGCCAGTAAAGTAGTTTCTAGACCATATTTACTTGCAAGACCAATTAAAGTATCACCACGTTTAACTTTGTATTCCACTACAGTTTTTGGAATTACAATATTTTGTCCGCGCTGTAAGTTTGCATTTGCTTTTAATGCATTCATTTCAGCAAGTTCACGAACTGAAATACCTGCACGGCTTGCAATCGTATGTAACGACTCGCCAGCTTTAACCGTATACTTTTCAGTATTTTTTCCTGGTGCAACAGGTTTAGCTGCTGATTTCGCCGTATCAACTTTTGCTGTTTCTACTGGTGGCACATCACCTGTTAATTTTAAACGTTGACCAACACGAACATTACTGTTACGAGATAAACCATTCAATGAGGCAAGGTAATCTAACTGCAAATGATAGCGGTTGGCGATATTCCCTAAGCTATCACCAGATTTGACCGTATAAGTCTCTGGCGTTTCTTCTTTGACATTTTTAGTCGTAGCTTTGCTCGGCGTTTCAACCTCACCTGTCAATTTTAAACGCTGACCAGCACGAACACCTGCTGTACGCGACAAACCATTTAAATCAGCCAAATAACTGGTTTGTAAGTTATATTTAGCTGCAATCGCATGCAAGCTATCGCCAGATTGAACAACATAGTGATCTGGAACACTTACACCAGCAGGTACTTTTAAGTTTTGACCAAGCTGTACATGGCTATTGGCTTTTAAGTTATTCAGTTCAGCAAGTTCAGCTAGGCTAATTTTAGACTTGGTCGCGATACTTGATAATGTATCACCACGCTGCACTTTATAGCTTTCAGTCTTATACGACGGTCCTGCTGCAAGTTTTTCATATTTACCAGAAGCTTTGTTATCATCAACTTCATCGACAGTAACTTCTTTTGCAGGTACATTGATTTTCTGACCAACCATTAAGTTACTACCAGCCGACAATCCTGGCGTTAGCTCTGCTAATTCTTGGTTAGATAATGCGTAACGATCTGCAATTAACTTCAAATATTCGCCGCGTTTAACTGTATAGCTTTTTGTTGCAATACGACGTGTACTTGCCTGAACTGCTTTAGGTTGTTCTGCTTTAGCAGAAGTACGGTTGCCTTTAGGCTCTTTTAAATGCAGCTTTTGGCCAACAAATAGACCATCGTTTACCGATAAATCGTTGTATTCAGCAAGCTGTTTCACAGACAAATTAAATTGATTTGCCACGCCTGTTAAACTGTCATTTGCTTGAACAACATATACATCAGGTTTAGCTGATGCTTTTGCAGTAGATTCAACCTCTTGCGGTTTAGCATCATACAAATACAGGCTAGTTCCTACAAATAAAGTTTTTTCTGGATCAATCTGGTTCCACTTAGCAACATCACGCCAGTTCACACCATTTTTCATTGCAATAATTGCTAATGTATCACCCGGTTGTACAGTATAGGTACTACGCTTACCTTTAGGCTGTACAACGACAACATCAGTATCCGTTTTAATGTAAGGCTTATCTTTATTACGCTGACCATCTTCAGAGTTCGCAACACTTGCATCTTCAGCTAAAGTTTTCGGGTAAGCAAAGCCTTTACTTAACTCTTTACCTTGCTGTTCAGCAACTGACAAACTCGTTTGAATCGCAGTTAGCTTAATTTTACCGTCATAAGGATCAACAATTTCGGTACCTTGCGGTGCAATTGCTTTTAGCTCGGCAACCACTTGGTCTTTTTCAGCTTGTGTAGCTTGCGGCTGTAAAGCTTGCTCAACTGTTTCCTTCTCACCTTCAGCACGAACTGCCGCTAAAATTTTCTCACGCTCAACTGCTGAAATTGGTGGTTCTGTTCTTACAGGTTTTACATTGGTCGCAGGTGTGACTGCAACTGGAATACGCGGTGCACTAGGTACATCAGCTGAGGCAGCAAAAGCCGCTAAAGCATCAGATCCACGAGGTGTAGAAGTTTTTACCGTTACAGAGCTACTGGTTGTTTTGCTAGGTGTAGTTGGTCTTACAGGCTGAACCTGTGTCGCCGGTGTAGTTTTAACAGTAACTGAAGTTGAGGTGGTTGTAGTTGGTTTAGATGGAGATGTGACATTTGCCCACCAACCTGAACTGCTACCACCAGCTTTCATGGCTTTTAATTTGTTATCAACTGACGGGCTTACATCAGCTGGAATTAAAATACGCATTGGGCTTGCAGGGTCTACTGTTTCACCACGATAGCCTGGGTTTAATGCATATAGCTCAGCACGGCTAAGACCAGTTACTGATGCAATTTCATTTAAAGACAATGGTGCAGATAACGTGACTTCACGGAAATGGGGTCTGTTTGCAATCGGCGGTAATGAAACCCCATAAGCACGCGGATTTTTAATAATTTGAGCAACTGCCAAGAAACGTGGAACATAGTTCATGGTTTCTTGTGGAAGTTTTAATGACCAGTAGTCCGTTGGTAGACCAGCAGCCTGATTTCGGTTAATCGCTTGTTGAATACGTCCTGGACCAGCGTTATAAGCTGCTAAAGCCAACTCCCATGAACCAAACTGGTTATATAAGCTTCCTAAAAACTCATACGCAGCACGTGTAGATTCAACAACATCACGACGACCATCGTACATACCCGTTTGTTGTAAACCATAAATACGACCAGTACTTGGAATAAACTGCCATAAGCCCGCTGCTGCCGCACTACTTGTTGCAGCAGGGTCATATGAACTTTCAATCACTGGTAATAATGCAAGTTCGGTTGGAAGACCACGGCGTTCTGCTTCTTTCACAGTATGATATAAATAACGACTTGCGCGAGCACTTAAACGGTCAAGGTAGGGCTGACGTGAGATAAACCAACTACGCTGCGCTTCAATGCGTGGATCCCAATGATTGAGGTCCATTTTGAAGCCTACAGCCATACGCTTCCAGACATCACCGTGTTTTAAAATAAGTAAACGGTCACCTTCTACAGCACGCATATCCGTTGCTGAAAGTAAATCTTCTAACGAGTCCAGACTGCTTGCATCAAGATAGCCTGCTCCACTGACCTGTTTTGTTTTCGAGGTTTTTGCAGATTGCGGAGTCGAAGAACAGCCTGTTGTAATACCCAACGCAGCTAAAGCAGAGCTAAGTACTGTAATTTTGAATAATGATGCTGCAGATGGCTGCCACACAAATGTGGTTGGTTTATACATAAAAACTTCCAAACAACTCGCGTAATATTTCTTGGGGTCTGCCCACAAACCCTAGGTCTTCGATGCCATTGTAGTAAAGCATGCAAGATAGACAAGGCAATAATTTAATGTCATTTGCATGGAAATGTTACAAGAAATTAAAAAAAGCTTGCTTTGTAACGATGGAACCGAACTTTTTGCGTATACAATACACCATATTCAGTTCTTTTTCTTTCAGTTTAGGTTTCGATTTATGTCTCAAACAATCACACTGTATGTTGATGGTGCATGTCGTGGCAATCCCGGTTTAGGTGGTTGGGGTGCATATGTCATTACCGAACAGGGTGAACATAAATTATTTGGCGGCGAACCCGACACAACCAATAACCGTATGGAACTTACTGCGGCTATTGAAGGAATTTCTTTTTGCCCTCCTGATGCACAATTAATTGTCTGGACAGACTCAAATTATGTAAAGCAAGGCATTACAGAATGGATTCATGGCTGGAAAAAGAAAAATTGGAAAGATGTTAAAAATCCTGACCTATGGCAAAAACTTGATGCTGTTTGCGCAGGTAGAAATATTGAGTGGAACTGGATTAAAGGCCATGCAGGACATCCTGGCAATGAAATGGCAGACCAACTTGCAAATTTAGGTGCAGATAAAACAGCTCAAGAACTCAAGCAACCACAGTCTGTCGCTGCACCGCAAGATATAAAAAAGCCTGAACAGGACTGGTTGCTAGATGACCCTTTCGGGTTTGATCTGGTTGAAACAAGCGAAGATGAAGATGTGGCTCTTGAACCATTACAAGAAGTTGAGATGAATACTTTAGACGAAGAAGTAAATGAGATTGAAGCTGTAGAGCAAGAAACAAAGCAACAAAGTAGCAATATTCATCCTCAAATTGTTGTTACCGAAGCAAAGCTTAAATTACAAGGCCCTCGTCAGCTCATTCTCGATACTGAAACGACTGGTTTTTATTTCCAAGATGGCGACCGTATTATTGAAGTCGGCGCCATCGAAATGATTAACCGTAAGCTTACAGGCAGTTCGATTCATATTTATATTAACCCTGAAAAACCAGTAGGTGAGTCAGAAAACATTCACGGTATCAGTGATGATTTCTTAAAAGATAAACCTGTCTATGCGGACATTGCAGATACTTTATTTGAGTATCTAAAGGGTGCAGAAATTATCGCTCATAACGCAACCTTCGATATGAACTTCCTAGATATGGAGTTTAGACGTGTTGGGTTACCTGCTCTTTCAGAAGTTTGTGAAGTTACCGATACTTTAGCTTTAGCCAAAAATAAGCATCCTGGACAGAAAAACTCACTTGATGCCTTAGTTAGACGTTATGAAATTCCAGCGCGTGACCGTACCTTCCATGGTGCGTTACTCGATGCTGAAATTCTTTCTGATGTTTACTTGGCAATGACTGGTGGTCAAGTTTCCTTTGATATGGATGCGCTCTCTCAAAGTGAAAGTGATCAACAAAAAACAACCAAAGCTAGAATTCAAATTGATTTACCCGTTATTTACCCTTCAGATGAAGAGTTGAATATACATGAGACTTGGGTCAAAGAATTTGAGAAAAAACATGGAGAACCTTGCCTTTTTGCAAAATAAATTTTTGATTCTCTAATGTTTTTTTAGTTTCCCCTTTTGCAAGTTAAGTTATATTAGTCGTATAGATTTTTAGCTCAAAATATTGAGCCATGACGAATATAACAATTGATTTTTTTTGCAAAGGGGAATTTTTATGTCTGAGCATAATTCGATTCAATTTGATCCAACAGCGTTACTTATTATCAAGAATGAAATTGATAACTCAATAAAACTGGTGGAAGGTGCTGTAAGTACATTAATTGAAGAGCAGGCTCTCCCTTTTGGTATTGATGATGCATTAGAACAATTTAAACAATGCACTCAAGTATTACGCCTCATTGATATCCCCTATTTAGCAAAAATCACTCAATATTCAACCGAGTTGATGCAAAAAATTATGGCGAATCCAGAGCGTATCAATACAGATGACGTTGTTGCTCTAAGTGAAGGCACGACTATGGTGAAACGCTATATTGAGTTTATTTGTTTACGTGAAGTTGAAGTCCCTCAGTTTCTTTTGGACACTCTAAACAATTTAGAAAAAGCCTTAAACAAGCCATTAACTTCATCTGGCCAGCAGATTGCTTCAAACCTTACAACAACTTCACTTGAGTTACCGTTACCCGAAGTGTTCATTAATGAAAAAACTCAATTTATCCATCAGCTTTATAAATTATCTTTGCATCAGTTTTTAAATAAAACTGAAAGTGCTCGAGACTTTCAGGCATTCAAACTTGTTGGTAGCTATTTAATCAGTATGGCTCATGGTCAACCAAGCCAACAATATTGGCAATTAGTGAACTCCGCCTTTAATCATATTGATGAACTTGTTTTAAATGATGCTCGCTTACGTGTATTGATTAATCTTGAAAATGCTATAGGCCTATTTTTAGCATCGCCAGAAAGCTTTGAAGCAAAATTAACTGCTCTGGCAGATATTATTAGTATTGTAATTGGACAAGAAGATCAACTCGCAAAGCAAATTCGTGGGCAGCTAAACATTGGTCATGAGTTTCTCACCGACACTCAACTTAAAGCACTGAGCCAACATTTGTATGGTCCAGACTTTGATACCATGCAAACGGTCAGTCAATTAATCTTAAGCGAAATGAATAAAGTTCGTAATGATATTGAATATAACTACCAAAACATGTCGCCAGAAAAGGCTCAGCAACTTCAAAGCAGCCTTATGCAGCTTGCTCATACTTTTAAATTACTTAACTTAAATGAAGCTGCTTCAGAGCTTTCCCAACAAGCCAGCAGTTTAAGTCAAATCAATATATTGAGTAATGAAAACTATGCTCAGCAGCTCATGAAGAGCATTTTATCTGCTATGAACGCTATTGGTATTTTAGTACGCAATTATTCATCGAACCGTCTACAAATTCGTGTGAACAACACTAATATTTCTTTAGATCGTTTAGATGAAGCACATGAAATGTTATTAAATGAGACAAAAAATTTAATCGATTTTGTATGCCAAAGTTTGACTTTATATGCCAATGATCAAACTCAAAATATTGAAGCGATTGCAGGCTCATTAAAAGAATTGGCTGGCGCGGCTGAATTTTTAAGAAGTACGGTTCAACAAAATGCTTTGCTTGAAACTGCCAAGTTTGTACAGCAGCAAATCGAACAGAACCAACCTTTTAGTCATGACCAGATTCACTGTATTTTTAACGTATTAGCTGGACTAGATATGTTAGTTGACAATTTAAAAAATAAACAGCCTGTTCTACAATCCATGTTTGATGTAGCATTGCTAAGTAGTCAACAACTTCAAAAAAAGGCAGCTTAATGTCTGAATTATCACTTGCTTATATTTTTCATCACCAACAATTATTGGTTGACCAAAACTTTCAATTACCCAAAGTCGAAAAGTTAGCAAGTGATCTGCTTTTCACTCATGACGAACAGGTCATTGCACGTGACTTGCTGAGTGAAGAAGCTATACCGGAAGGTCTGCAACTCGTTCCAATTCGTCAACTTATTTCCAACTGGTCAAAAGAGCAATTTTTACAGGCAAGTCGTGCTGTACAGTTGCTCGAATGGCGACGTAATCACAAATTTTGTAGCCACTGTGGACACGCTACCGAAGTCCACTCAACCGAATATGCAATGGTATGCCCTGCTTGCGGTTATCATCAGTACCCTCGCGTAAACCCATGTATCATTACTATCATTACTAAAGGTGATGATGAAATCTTATTAGCAAAATCAATTCACAATAAAACCAACATGTATGGTTTGATTGCAGGTTTTGTCGAAGTTGGCGAAACTCTTGAAGAAGCTGTTCAACGCGAAGCTTTAGAAGAAGTGGGGCTTAAACTCAAGAATATTCAATATATGTCAAGTCAACCTTGGCCGTTTCCAAGTAATCTTATGATTGCGTTTAGAGCTGAATATGAGTCAGGTGAAATTTCTTTGCAGGAAGATGAAATTGCCGATGCGCAGTTCTTTAAATTTGATCAGCTTCCTGAAATTCCATTTAAAGGCAGTATTGCACACGCAATGATTACGCAGATTACTCAAGCAAAGTAATCTGCGCGCTCTCAAACAGATGTTTTAGAATACTTCCTCAAGAAAGTGCAAAATGGTTCGTTTTGTTCTGAAGTAATGACTTACAAAACTCGATAGACTGGCCAAAATCGTTATATGGCCAGTTTTAGGGATAATAGCAATATGGCTATGATTTCCCTTCTCTCTAAGGGCTTGATCCATATCCAAAGTATTATGTTGCTTTACGAGCTGATCATTTTCAGCCATGAGTAGATAATGCTTAATATTATTTTGATTTACAAAATAATAAGGCATCACCTCTTTATAAGAAACACTTTGATCAAAAGCATCTTCAGCAAGCGGATCACCCTTATAATCAAAATGATACGGACCAGCTAATCCGACTATTGCCTTAATTTTCCCTAAACATTCAATCTTAGTTGAGTCAGGGTGATAAACAGCCGACATTACATTAAATGCACCTGCCGAATGTCCCATAAGCACAATATTCTCAGTCGAGATTTCATGTTTTTCCTGATTTTGATGTAAATAATTTAACGCTTGCGTTAAGTCATCTACATAACTTGGAAAAATATTTTTTGGCGCAAGTTGATAGTTAATGACAGCAACGTCATAACCTTCTTTCGTAAACGCTTCACCCACAAATAAATAGTCTCGTTTATTACCATGTTGCCAAGCACCACCGTGTACAAAAACAATGAGTGGTCGATGAGCTAAGCGTTTAGTAGAACGATAAATATCTAGACGATGGCGAGGCTTTAAGCCATAACGCACATTTAAAACCTGCTCAAAACCATCTTTTGGTGTAAAACAGTTTAAAGCAAAGCTCCCCAAATCATACAGGCGGAACTCCTTATAAAGAGTTCTCGCCTGCTCAATTTTGCTTTGTAATTGTTCAATCAGGTTCATATTTTATTGTGCAGTAGATGATGCTGGATCTGTTTGGTCCGGATCAATTGCAACAGGAGTTTGAACTGTTGGTTGAGCAAGAACATTATTAATTACTGGCGTAGTTGTTGTGTTGCCAGTCGATGCTGCCGGAGCAGGCGCTAAATCAATGTTATCAATAAGCGTTACAATCTTAGTCACGTTACCGACATTTTGCAGCACATTGTTTAAGTCATTAATTTCAGCTGTGTTTAAACGACCCATTACATATAAAACACCATCTTCGGTATGGACCAGTACTTTACTGTCCGATACAACTGGCGCTTTCATTAATAAAGCACGTGTATTTGCGGTTACCCCAGCATCTTGCATGATCGTGTTATAGCTTACTTTGTTACCCACTGTAATATAGTTATGTACAGCTTTCACATCACTCATGGCTTTAACGTTATCTTCTGCCAACTGTTTCAAGTATGGGTCTGGCACCTGACCAGTTAACAATACTGTGCTATGGAAGCTTTCGATGTTAATACGAGATTGTTTAAAACGCTGATCAAGCTTATAGAGGTTAATATTCGCTGTACGCTTAATTGAAGAATCAATAAATACTTGGCCTAAGCTACGTACACCACTATCTGTTCCAACTGGAGCTGTACCTGTTCCACCAGAAATAAAACTTGCGCAACCTGACAAACTTGCGACACAAAGCGCTGTTACAGCAATACGTTTCAACACTCCACCAGACTCCTATCAATCTCTTCTTGGCTTGATCATAAACATCGGTTTTAATTTGCTCAAAAGAGTAATGAACTCTTAATCCAAAGTAAATACATTTTCGATCCATTGCAGATCATAATGGAATTTCGAAAAGTCTTGCTGTACTGTTTTTGCAATTTTCTGTGGAAAATCAAAACAAATCACATCAAAACGACAATAAAAATCCTGATAAGATGGGTAGCGCTGTAAAAACCTCATCGCCGTCTTAATTATTTTTTCTGTTTACTTAAAGTCACCATTTCACAAGCTTGACCATAATTTCCCTGCCCTCGCGCTTTTACCTCAACAAAAATCAATTCGTTACCGCGTTTTACAATCAGATCGACCTCTCCACGGCGTGAATGATAATTACTAGCGACCCATTCATAATTTTGTTCTTTTAAAAGTTTTAGTGCTGTTTGTTCAGCCCATTGGCCCAACTGCTGTGCAACTAACATGATTTTTTTGTTTCCCCTTTTTTAAATGTAAATGCTCTTAATACCGATTCTGCGTTTTTATATTTTGAATTGAGTAAATCAAAAGCAAATGTTTTGAAAAATAAAAAGCCTACTGACATTGTTCACGCCAAAAACAGAATTTCGGGTACACTAACCGATTAAAATTGTTTATCTGTACGGAGTAAAAACCAAATGAGTGCTCAGTTATTTGTTGTAGCCACCCCAATCGGGCACTTAGATGATATGACTTTCCGTGCAATTGATATCTTAAAATCAGTTTCTGTTGTTGCTGCCGAAGATACACGCCAGTCCGCTCAATTATTCAAACACTATAATATATCTACCCCACTTACCGCATGCCACGACCATAACGAAAGCAACAAAATTGAGCAGTTAGTTCAAAAGCTACTTGCTGGTGAAAATATTGCTTTGATTAGTGATGCAGGCACACCACTTATTAGTGACCCAGGTTTCAAACTGGTTCGTGCTGCTCAAGAAAATGGCATTAGAGTTGTGCCTGTACCGGGTGCATGTGCTGCAATTGCTGCGTTAAGTGCTGTGGGCTTGCCAAGTGACCGTTTTAGTTTTGAAGGCTTTTTGCCATCAAAAGCTTCTCAACGTATTTCGCAACTCGAAAAGCTTAAAAATGAAACTCAGACCTTAATTTTCTATGAAGCACCACACCGTATTTTAGAATGCGTAAAAAATATGGCTGAAGTATTTGGTGAAAATCGTCCTGTCGGTTTCGCACGTGAAATTACCAAAACTTTTGAAACGATCAAAAAAATGACTTTAAAAGATCTGGTTAATTTTATTGAAAATGACCATAACCAAGAAAAAGGTGAAATTGTTCTTGTAGTTGGCGGTGCCCCAGAAAAAACAGATCTGGAACAAGAAAAACTAGATGAACTTTTAATACGCCTACTTCAAGATTTATCAGTAAAAGCAGCATCTCAACTTGCTGCTGATTTAACGGGTATTAAGAAAAAAATCGCTTATCAACGTGCGCTTGAGTTAACGCAATCTTAATTTTTTAACTAAGTGCGGTGATGACTAATAATCTATGTCATCACCGTGCATGAATTTTGCAAAATAATATTAGAGATAAAATTCAACACGTTTCAAACTTTTATCATCGTAAGCTCTTAACCTTATCTCAATATCTCTTTTGCTGACTGAACAATTGTTTCGGTCAGTACATCAAGTTGTTTCGACTGTCTTTTCCAGTGATGCCAATATAAAGGAATATCAAGTTGAGCCTCGGGCATAATATCAATAAGAGTCCCATTTTCGAGCAAGGGTTGAACCTGAAGCTCAGGCACCATTCCATAGCCTAAACCTAGTTGAATTGCTTTAACGAAAGCATCTGTTGCCGGAATAAAACTATAAGGATAACTCTGCATCGGTAAACCGTAACCTTTTAATAAAACTTCCGAATGCATTAAATCTTTATGGTTAAAAATAACTGCCGGCGTTTTTCTTAAAACTTCTCGGTTAACTCCACCACGAAACCACCGATTTACAAAGTCAGCCGAGGCGAGCATTTTATAGCGCATTTTACCAAGAGGCTGAGCTAAGCAACCCGCCATCACCTGCTCTTCTGCTGTAATACATGCATTGACCTGCCCTGTTTCTAACAAGGTATGCGTATGAGATTGATCATCAATTTTTAGTTCTAATACTATTTTTTCTTTGAACAATGTTTGCTGAATAGTGGGTAAAAGCCAAGTTGCTAATGAATCTGCATTTGAAGCCAACGCAATTTTATAAAATTCCGATTCGGATGATTTCCCCATTAAACCTTGTAATAAATTTTGCTCCATTAGCCTTGTATGACGCAAATGTTGCAGTAAGGTTTGCCCTGCTTGTGTAAGCACACATGGACGGCCACGTATTATTAAAATCTGCCCTAAATATTTTTCTAGTGCTTGTACACGTAGTGATACAGCAGACGGAGTGATACATAAATGCTCTCCTGCTGCATCAAAACTCCCGACTTCTGCAACCGCAAGAAAAGCTTCACACTGCTTACTATCTAACATATAAAACCTAAATTATTTTTAGCCAAACCTAAATATTCTTAATTTTACTTATTTCTTTATAAAAAGACAGATAATTCCCGCATCTGATTTTTTTCTACTTAATGGTTATGCTTTCTCTGAGTGTATTTTTTAAAAGTTTAGGTATTGGTAGCGGCCTAATTGTAGCGATTGGTGCTCAAAATGCTTTTGTTCTAAAACAAGGGCTCAAACAGCAATATGTATTTTGGTTATGTTTAATCTGCGCACTGTCCGATTCGATTTTAATTGCTTGCGGTGTATTAGGTTTTGCCGAAATTATGACAGCATCACCTATCTTAATTACAGTCGCGAAATATTTAGGAGCAACGTTTTTATTTGTCTATGGTGCAAAAGCATTTTATGCTGCGTTTAAAACGAATCAAGGCATGGAACTTGATAGCAGCCAAAAGCAGACTTTAACCCAAGCACTTGTGACTTGTCTGGCATTTACTTGGCTCAATCCACATGTTTATTTAGATACTATTGTGCTGATTGGTTCGGTTGCAACACAGCTAGAGGATAAAATTAGTTTTGCTTTAGGCAGCATACTTGCTTCTTGGATTTTCTTTTTCAGTTTGGGTTATGGTGCAAGATTCCTAAAACCTTTATTTATCAATCCCAAAGCTTGGAAAATTTTAGATTTTATTATTGGTTGCGTTATGTGGAGTATTGCAATATCAATTCTCATCTAATCCATTCAAAAACAAAAAAGTACCATGCTTAAATGGTACTTTTTTGTTTATACGATTAAAATTAAGCTTCTGAACCCAACATTATCTTTGATTGTTTTCTTTCTTGTAATGATTGCTTAATCACAGCATAACCCGAAGAAACACCTAAATATGCGATCACAAAGGCTACTAATAAATCCGGAAATACCGTGCCTGTTCCAAATACGCCAACCGCCGCTAAAATTACAGCAATATTAGCAATAGAGTCATTTCGACTACACAACCAGACAGAACGCATATTGGCATCCCCATCTCTAAATGCATAAAGCATTAAAGCAACCGAAACGTTAGCAATTAAAGCTATCACCCCAATTGTCCCCATAACCATCGGTTCAGGTGAAACACCATGAAAAAATGACCATACCACTTTTGCAATGACGAAGAAACCAAAAGCGGCCATCGTAATACCCTTAACAAGAGCTGCGGTTGCGCGCCAATAAAGGCTCATCGAGAGTACAACTAAAGACAAAGCATAATTTGCTGCATCTCCTGCAAAATCTAATGCATCTGCCCATAATGAAACAGATTGAGCTTTGTAGCCACCTACAATTTCAACTACAAACATGAGTGCATTAATCACAAGTGCAATCCATAGCGCTTTTTTAAAGCGTGGGCTGACTTTCTTTGTAGGTGAACATGTTGAAGCACATCCACATCCGGCCATTTTATTTCCTCAAGAACTCTTTTATAGTCATTAAAAACCCTTGAGTAGCTCCAGAGTCAAGTCTTATGAGTCTTTCTATTGGCCAATTATCAAAAAAAGCAGATGTTCCAATCGACACTATTCGTTATTACGAAAAAGTAGGTGTACTCGACCGTATTCAACGCTCAGAAAATAATTATCGTGTTTACACAGATCAAACACTTGCGGACCTATTATTTATTAAACATTGCCGCGAATTAGATATTTCTCTTAGTGATATTAAAACGTTAAAAGAAATGAAAGCTCAGCCAAAGCAGGCATGTACGGAAATTGATAATTTGGTGAATAAATATTTGATTGAAGTATCGGAAAAAATTGAACGACTTTTGCTTTTAAAAGAAACACTCATCGATTTAAAACAACATTGCTCGACCGACCGTACAGTAGACGAATGCGGCATTTTAAAAGAGCTGCAAAACAACCTTTAACTCAACCTAAAAGCCAATAAAAAAGCATCACTCATGTGATGCTTTTTTAGTATTAAAGGTCGCTATGTTCATCTGGCGGAACTTCAGTAATTCTCCCACCACGAGCTAAAAATGCAGCAACTTCATCTTCCAATGCTTGGCGCTGTTTTTGTTTCGCAGTTACGGTAAGCGTTTCTGCCTCAGCAAGATCAGCATCAGTTAAGTTGCCTGCTTCTTCGTCAGCCGCGCCACTCTCAGCCGCTTTGGCTTCATCTTCATCTACAGCAGAATCTTCTGCATCTTCATAATCATTGATATCTGTCATATTTACACTCCCCACAATGATTTGTATTGCATCATCGCTATGGTCTTTGAGACCTCAGAAATTTAGCAATCTCTTTGCATTTAGCAAAGAGCCAAATTGGTCAAATCCGTATCTTTTCTGACCGATTTGGTAATGATATATAAATGATTGTTTAAAAAATATCTACTGATATTTATTTAGACCAGTAGAGCATAAACTTCGTAATTATTTTAACGACTATACTGGGTGTTTTGTAAAGCCCCTAAACCATTCGCTTGTTGCATAAAACGCTCTTTTAAGGGTGAAATTTGTTCAACCTGCTTAAGTCCCGCATTTCTGGCCCAAATCAATGGAAATAGCTCAGAACTTTCCAACCAACCGATAGCCGACATACTATGCATCATCGCATCGTTTTGTCCTTTACGGCAGTGTTCATAACGCATTAAGGTTTGTTCATGCGCCCATACGCCACGGCCTAAATCATGCAATAGTGCATCACAGAGTACCGCTGCATCTAAACAACCAATATTCACCCCTTGTCCAGCAAGTGGATGAATCACATGAGCTGCATCACCGATTAGGGCTAGGCCAGCTTTAACGTATTGTTTTGCAGCGCGCGCTTTCAATGGAAATTGTGCTCTTGAACGAACATCTAACACTTCACCCAACATATGTTGGCTTTCTCGAGTTAAAAGCTGCATAAACTCGCTATCACTTAAAGCCGAATATTCATCAGCATAATCATCTGGCAGTGTCCAGACAATGGACTGCCAATAGCCGTTTTCACTTTTTTCAAGGCTCGCCATCGGCAAATATGCCAAAGGCCCTGTAGGTAAAAAGATTTGACGAGCAACATAGTGATGAGGCTTAGAAGTCTTAATTGCACAGCTAATCGCTGCTTGCTTGTAATCTAGTACGTCTAGATCGATAAAGGCTTGTTCACGTACAAATGAATTGGCACCATCTGCGCCAATAAGCAGTTTAGTTATAAGTGTTGTGCCATCTGCCAATTGAATATGCCAACACCCAACACCTTGCTCAATACGTGTCACACGGACTTGAGTACGATAATCTGTTAGCTGCTCAAGCATTTTTTGTTGAATAGCAACATTCAATACACTTGGCTCAACCATAGAGCCCAAAGCTTGCTCTGGCATTGGTCTTTGTACAGACTCATGGCCAAAATTAATTTCACCATAGCCATTTAAGTTCCACACTTGCATGCCGGTATAAGGCATTTGACGTGCTAAATCATCCCAAACGTTCACTGTTTTAAGTAAATGAATCGTCGCTTGGCTGAGCGCTAAAACACGCGGATTCATTACGCTCAATGTCTTTTCAACATCAAGTACAGGGGCAGCATCAAGCACGGTAGCCTGTACACCACCTTGTGCAAGTAATAAAGCAGTTAAGCCACCAACCAGTCCACCACCAACAATGACGACATCTAACACTTCACTCATGCTTTTAACCCCATTGCATAGTTCGCTACCAATGGCTTAACACCCGGAATGACATCAAATGCAATTAATCCCGTATTACGGATTAATTTTAATAATGGATTTTGGTTACTAAAGCCCCGAACGACCGTATCGCAGAACTTAATCACGCGCTGTTGGTCAGATAAACGTGCTTGTTCATAGGCAAGCAAATTATCTGGGTTACCAATATCATCAGATGTGCTTAACTGATTTACCAAATAACGAAGCAATACATCTGCATCACGCAGACATAAATTAAAACCTTGCCCTGCAACTGGATGGATTGTATGCGCTGCATTACCCATTAAAATAACGCGTCCAACAGCTTGTTTATGCGCAAGTACTTGTGAAAGCGGATAGCTAAAGCGTTTGCCTGTTTTTTCAAATTTACCCGCTCTATCACCATACGTTTTTTGCAAGGCATCTAAAAAGTGTTGGTCATTTTTTTCGCCTAACCACTCATCTTCAGTGCCCTTTTTAACAGGCCATACCACTGAGCGACGATATTCACCCGGTAATGGCAATAAAGCTAAAGGTCCTAATGCACTAAAACGCTCAAACCCTACCTGCTCATGCGGTTTTGAAGTCTGAACAGTCGTAACGATTGCAACCTGATCATAGTCGTGGACATCAACACCCACACCAATTGCTTGACGACAGAAAGAATCACGACCATCTGCTGCAATTAATAATTTTGACTCAAGCTTTAAAAGTTCATCACCACGCTGAGCTTCAATATGTACCTGTTCAGCGTCTTGAGTTAAAGCGGTTACTTGTACGCCATCAATCAGTTCAATCAAAGGTTGTTGGCGTACTTGTGTTAACAAAACTCGACCAAGCCACGCATTCTCAATGACTTGTCCAAAGCTTTCGACTTTTTCTTGTTCTGCAACTAAACGTGCTTTACCAAAACTGCCTTGCTCAGTAATGTGAACTTGCAAAATTGGAGTGGCATGCTGTTGTAATGCATCCCATAACCCTAGCTTCTGATAGATCTGTACGCTACGACGTGATAAAGCCGTATTCCGCGCATCAAAACTGGAATGGTAAGGGGCAACATTTTGATCATCATAGTTTGGGTATTTCACAGCTTCTAATAGCTTTACCGCGATATTAGCCTTCGCCAGCATGAGGGAAAGGCTTAAACCCACCATACCCCCACCTACAATAATCACTTGTTGTTGCATCGAGTTTTGCTCCTTTGGCGAATACGTTTAATTATGCTTTAGCTTGCGCCATTAAATGTTCAATATCTGCAATATCTTTAACCACGTCGGCCGTTAAAACTCGTGGGCCTTTTGAGGTTGCGACTACATCATCTTCAATACGAATGCCAATACCACGCCATTTTTTATCTACTGTTTCATCGTCGGGCGCAATATATAAACCTGGCTCAACAGTAACAACCATACCCTCTTCATATTGGCGCCAGTCGTCATCTTTTTTATAAGAACCAACATCATGTACATCCATACCTAACCAATGGCCTGTACCATGCATATAAAATTGACGATAAGCTTCAGTTTCAATCAGCTCACTCACATCACCTTTGAGCAAACCTAAACTAACTAAGCCTTCCGTTAAAATTTTGACCGCAACCTCATGAGGCTCACGGTACGAATTACCAATACGTACTGCATCAATCGCCGCATATTGAGAGGCCAATACCACCTCATATAATGCTTGTTGTTCAGCACTAAATTTTCCATTTACAGGAAAGGTACGGGTAATATCCGATGCATAAAACTCATATTCACAAGCAGCATCAATTAAAACTAAATCACCATCTTTGAGTGGTTGGTTATTTTCAACATAGTGCAAAATGCAGGCATTAGCCCCACCACCAACAATACTGTTATATGAAGGCACACAGCCGTTTTGCCCAAATATATAATTGAGTTCGGCTTCTAGTGCATATTCCATCATGCCAGGGCGAACAGTTTGCATCGCGCGGGTATGTGCTTTAGCACTAATTTTTGAGGCAACTTGCATCAGCTCAATTTCTTGGGGTGATTTAATTAACCGCATTTCATCAATAATGCGATCTAATTGAACTAACTGGGCTGGAGCGGCTTCATGACGATGCTCGGCATTCGCTTTTTTGATCCATTGGCTTACTCTGGCATCAAATGCAGCATTGTGTCCGATTCGATAATAAAGACGCTCTTTATTTAATAATTTTTCAATAATTTCTTCATCAAGCAGATCAATTGCATAAGCTTCATCTGCTTCGTATTCTTCAATTGCGCCGTCAATTCCCGCACGATATCCATTCCAGATTTCCATCTCGCGATTACGTTCACGGCAAAAAAGACTATAGCTATAGTCTGTAACGTCATCAAAGGTTTCAATGACAGCAACTGCCTCAGGCTCTGCAAAACCCGTCAAATAGAAAAAACTACTATCGGCACGGAATTTATAATCCGCATCACGCTTACGGTACATTTCCTCACGCGTCGCAATAATCGCAATGCTGTTTGGGCCCATTTTTTCTGCTAGACGGTTTCTGCGATGTTGAAAATCAGCTTGAGGCAATTTCATAATGATCTACTTGATTTAGAATTTTAAAGTCAAAAAATTAAACACAGCCAATAACACATCGCCTCAATTAACTTGGGCGATGTGGTGTAAACATTTCTACAATATTTTGATCTAGAGTGCCTACAG
Source organism: Acinetobacter sp. 1566109 (assembly GCF_000582255.1). Classification (NCBI taxonomy): domain Bacteria; kingdom Pseudomonadati; phylum Pseudomonadota; class Gammaproteobacteria; order Moraxellales; family Moraxellaceae; genus Acinetobacter; species Acinetobacter sp. 1566109. The sequence continues at coordinate 25,225 of NZ_JEYB01000045.1, forward strand.
TAGAAGTTTTACTTTTTGCATAAAAGTTTTTCAACAATGAACTTTCAGCCACTGTTACTTTCTTTCTACCAATAGATAAGCTCACTGGAATAAGGCGTACAAACTCATACAATTCTTCGTAACTGCTTTCGCCTTCTTCGTCGTTATCAGAGTCTTCAAACTCTACTGCTGCCACATCTTGCAAATGTTCAATTAATTCGCGCTCATCAGCACGAACATGGCCTGATGCCAAACCAAGGCCAAGAACAACACCAGCACACCAGTCTGATAATGCTTGCACACGATCTTGAAGCGTATGTTCATCGTCTGGAAGCATTGGCAAATAATCCAATTCATCTTCCGACAACGCATGTGCTACATCTTCTGTTTCATCGGTTAAAAGCGCTAAAGCTTCTTCATTTAAATCAGGAACATTAAGAGTTGTTAAAATTTGTGTCCATTCTTCACGCGTAGGCGCTTCTGTCACACAAACAATACCTGTTAGTAAACCATGTAACTCACTAGGGCTTGAAATTTCTTCAATTCCTTCAAAATGAGCGTTCCATTCTGTCCAACCTGAAATATCGTCTTGCATTCGTTTATCCAATCTCTATACTTCGTATATATTACCTTTGATTGCAATTCTGTGCGACCTCGTTATGTTAGAACAATTACAGCGGCTACAAGCGCATATTGGCGTTTTAAAAACACGCTTACATCATCTAGAGAGTGAAAATTCTACTCTCTTGGAAGCTAAAGAACTGGCTGAAACAGAGCAACACGCACAAGTTGTGCAAAAAAATAGCATCATCACTAAAAAACAAGAGGAAATTGAGACACTAACTGAGCAACTCACTCAGCTACAAGGTCAATTTCAACAATTGAATCAAGATGCTAACACACTTGCCGAGCGTTACAGCCGCCTAGAAAAAAGTACGACCGATTTAAAAAATCGTTTTCAAGAAATTTTGGCTGAGCGTAATGAGTTACGCGTTACCAAAGAAAAACTTCAGTCACACCAACGTCAAACTCAACAAGAGTTACACGACTTGCAGCAAGACCGTGACCGTTTGTTACAAAAAAATGAACTTGCCAAAGCAAAGGTTGAAGCAATTATTCAACGTTTAGCAATTTTAGGTACAGCTCAAGATCAACACGCGCAAGAAATTCAGCAACTTGCTCACCCAAATGCTGAAGCTGGTGAGGAGACCCAATCATGAGTGAACAAGTCATGGTAGAGCTTCGTCTGATTGAGCAAACATTTAGACTTGCAACAACATCAGATAAAAAAGATGAGCTTGAACGTGCAGCTGAACTTCTTAATGAGAGATTCAACGATATGCGCCGTAGTGCCCCTCGTGTTGAGCACAATAAGCTTGTTATTATGGTTGCCTTACAGCTTACCCAAGAAGTGTTAAGTTTAAATAAATCTTTGCAAGAATATACACACTGTGAACGCCTATTACAGGCTATTTTGGAAGATGTTGAACAAACTGTTTAATCGACTTATATCAATAAAAATGCCTTGCTCTATTCATTTATAGTGCAGGGCATTTTTGTATTGACCTATCTTATGTACCACATGATTGTTATATATACTTTTAGTGTACAAAGCTTCATCAAATGAAGCCTAACTTTACAGTTCAATAAACTCAGATGATTGCCAACGGAACCAGATCGGTTATACTTAAGCTATCTCTGGGATGTTCGCCAGCGGGTCTATTCCCCTGCCGATACTTAAACTTATGGATTGCGTTCTGTATATTTAGAGTGTATGCCTACCTTAGAGTAGGAAACCCAGCAAGTATACGTCGCGTCCACCTTGAACTCGTCGGGTTCAGGGTAACGACACATGCAGCGGCATCTTCGGAGCATTAATTTTATTACATAATTATAATTTAAAGACAGACCTGTCAGTCTATTTTTAGTATTTTGCCTTTCTAGCTCATTAGCTAAACTTAAAAGTTAAATATATTCCTGTTGCTACTTATTGCTCATTTCGATGTAAGCATTCTTGATACCACCCTGTCTGAAAATCTTCGATGGCTTTACGTTTAAAGAAGCTTGTTTTGAATACTTTAGCAGCATAAGCTGAGTTGATTAAGTCTTGATAAAGCTGCTTTGCTTTTTCTTCTGTAAGGCCATCAGCAATTTGTTGTAAATCTTGTGCAGGTACTTTTTTTTGCCTTGCTTCCATTACGTTATAAGCGACTTTTTTTACGATATTACAAATATCAGGATCATTTATATTATCGTTAGCATAACAACCTGTGGCAATAAAACTGAGTAATAATATTTTAAATTTCATATCTCTACCTTGCATTAATTATTAAATTTCAATTAGTTAAAAAACGATTTCCCTTCGTAATTCTGCATGTTTGCTAGCAAGATAGAGGCAAGTGTTAAATAGCTACCGACCGTATTAAAACTCTGCAAAAATTTTAATATTTACATCTTAAGTCCAGCGAAAAATTTAAATAAGGAGCAGAAAGAAATTTAGCACAACTAAATAATGCCAATCAATTCACAATTATTAATTTTTACGTGATAAACAACAAGCTTTAATTATCACATTTTATTCCTAAACTTCCCTTATAGTAATCTGTTGCGCTTTTCAGATCTGATAGTAATTTTTCTTCGGTATAAGGCTTAGGCGAAATTTTTATTAATGCAGGCATGTATTGCTTTTTGTAGAGATCAGGATAATCATGGCACAAAATTTTAACTTTAACTTCTTGCGGTGTCTTTGGACTATCTAATTGATCTAAAAACTCGCCAATTTTTCGATCAGACTCTTCGAATAGAGTCTTGTAATCAACTTGAGGAGCCTCAGATTCTGCCTGTTTCGTGCACGCACTGAGCAAAGCAGCACATAGCATCATCAATAAAATTTTTAACTTCATAGACTTTAAAGTTTCATATTCATCTTTAAATATACTTATCCTGATTAAATGTAAATAAATACTGTAAATACGTAAAAAAACTAAAAAATATTATATAGAGGCTTTTTAGGAACACAGTTATTTTTATTTTCGATTCAACTAGACTGTTTTTATAACGTTTAAAGTTCGGTGAAGCTAAAGAAAAATGGGTATAATTTTGCACGAATCATCTCAAATCTTTGTTAGATTTATCCATGAATGAACTCAGCGTTATTAGAAAAAATTTAAGATCTAAAAGACGTTCTTTAACCCAATTTGAGCAAAAAAAGGCTCAGCTTAATGTTTTACACTACCTAAATTACCTTCCTATTTTTCATTCATCAAAAAAAATTGGTTTATATCTGCACGCTTTCGGTGAAATTCATACTGATCTTCTTATCAAATTCTGTTTTAAAAAGAATAAACAAGTTTATTTACCAATGATTTGCTCGATGAACCAACGTTTAGTGTGGATAAAGATAAATAAAAACCAGTATTTAAGTCGTCGCTTTTCTCACCATCCCTTAGGTATGAAAGAGCCTATGGCAACGCGAGGAAGACATGTGTCACAGCTTGATTTGTTACTTATGCCGCTTTTAGCTTGTGATCACTACGGAACACGTATTGGTATGGGTGGGGGTTATTATGATCGTACATTAGCAAGTGCAAAGCATAAACCTTATCGTTTAGGATTGGCTCATCAATTTCAATTTATTGAACATACTTTAGAACGTCAAAGCTGGGATCAACCATTAGATGGTTTACTCACGCCACAGCACTTTTATAATTTTAAGAGATGATTTTTATATAAAAATTTAAATATATTCTTTTGTTTTTTTAGCCTTTTAAAACGAAAAAGTAACCACCTTATGGATGGTTACTCTTACGTGACAGGCTGTTACCAACTTATATTAACACGTCTGTTTGGTGCTAAACATTGAATAAGTTGTGAATTATGTCCACCCGAACATTGCTGATATATATCAGTCTGACTATTCGCATGGATTTGAATACGATTCGGATCTACCCCTTGTTTGACAAGTAGTTTTGCCACCGTATTCGCTCGTTTAGATGATAACTCTTGGTTATAACTAAATTTACCTAATGGATCTGCAAATCCAGAAACAATAATAGGTGCTGTTGATGGGCTTTGCTTAATTTGATCGACAACATTGTCTATATTGTTTAAACCTTGCTGAATTGCACTTGCATCAGAGCGATCAAAAGCAAATAAAACGCTCGCTGTACGTCCATTAACCGCAGTACTATTTGCAGGAGGCTGATTATTTTCGCCCCAGGCCATCAACCCTTCACATGCCTCACCTTTCCAAGATAAACGTTCAGCCAAATATTGTTTATTAAAATCAATGCGTAACTGACAACGTTGATATTGATTACTATTTGGGACACGTATATCTAATACATAGTTCCAGACTTTTACTGCAAATAATCCTTCACTAAATTGTGGATTACCTAGTAAACCTCGAATTTGGTCTTTATTTAGCCCTAAATCCAAGCGCGCAACGTCATCATACTCATAACGCTTAACTTGCTTAAGATAGCTATCAGATACTTTAGGAAACGTGACATTTTTTTGAGATACTGCTTCTTCTTGTGCATAACTAACCATTGCTAGGCCAGAAAGAACAGCAATAAATAACGCTTTAACTGTATTTTTCATATTTTTACTCTCGAAATGGAGAATGAGGAAGGCCTTACCTTCCTCGCCTAGCGAAATTAGTCAATTACACCACTAATACCGATACGAACACTTGGATCACCTTGAGAAGCTGCAGCTACACCACCAGTCAGTGACCAACGACCATTATCGGCAGTTTTACGTAAGGTCACACCGACAGGAGCTCCACAACCAATAGCAACATCTTTTTCATTGGCTGTACTCGCATTCCCCTCACGACATGAAGTTGTACCTGAAATAGAGGTCCCTTGACCTACTCCCCCTTCGGTATTTGTCCCTGCGAAAGCATTTGGAGCAAAACTAATTACACTTGTTAAAACTACCGCTGATACATTTAAAGTTTTTGATTTAGTCTTTGTTTTACCTTTTGCAATTTCAGATGTTGCAACCCATGCTCCAATTGAAGCATTCCAAATGACCTTATAAACTTTATTCATAAAACTTCTCAGACAAATACCAAAATTAAAGGTCAATAAAAATGTAGAAATACATTTTTAAAAAAATTTGACCAAAAAAAAGAGGCGGCATCCTAATTGAATAAATTTAAGGGGTAAACATTAGATCCTTTAAATTTATGAAAAAGTGAGACAAAATTCACAAAACAAAAATATTGATTAATTTTTAATTATTTGAATTTATTAATATATTTTAAAAGCAAATCATATTATCTCTATTGTGTTAATAATTTGTAAATTTATTTTAAAATAGAATAATAACTCTAAATATATGGTTATTTTTTATAAAATTAATAAAGAAATAAACTCTTTAAAATACACTTGTACTCTATTTAAAATAGAATATTAGCTCTAAAATAAATACCACTATTAATATAATTATTATGTAATAACCAACTATTAAAAATACATCTGTATATTATAAATAATAGTGCTTTTATACTGTTAATAATAGACCTCTTGCGAAAGTAAAAACCACCTCAATCTAAATTTCATGAGATATCAGAAATTAAATCGTTTTTCAGATTCTGAATTCCAGCGCTTGGTTGGTGTACCTCGACCAGTTTTTAGTGAAATGATCGAAGTTTTAAAAGAAGTAGAATCACTTAAAAAGAAATCTGGGCGTCCTCATACTTTAGCTATAGAGGATCAATTATTATTAACACTCAATTACTTACGGAATTACAGCACTCAATTGGAGTTGGCTGCAAATTACCATATCGCTGAAAGTAATGTGAATCGAACCATTAAAAAGGTTGAAGATGCATTGATGAAATCAAGACGGTTTACTCTGCCAAAACGAAGCATTACCACAGCAGACGAACAGTTTAACTGGGTCATTATTGATGCGACAGAATGTTCAATAGAACGTCCGAAAAAAAAATCAGAGTAAGTTCTACAGTGGTAAAAAGAAGAAACATACGCTAAAAGCACAAGTGATCTATCATCCGAACAGCAAACAAATCATAGGGCTAGATATATCGAATGGCAGTCAGCATGACATTAAATTGGCAAGAAGAACGGTTAAAAAATTCAAACATTGTAAATATGTTATGACCGATTTAGGGTACTACGGATTAGAGCAAGATGGCTTTAAATTATTGATGCCAATAAAGAAAAAGAAGAATTTACCCTTATTTGATGTTGAGAAAAAGTACAATAAAATGATTGGAAAAATACGAGTTGTGATCGAACATA
>NZ_JEYB01000046.1:0-30532 GCF_000582255.1 Acinetobacter sp. 1566109
CGTCTTTCATCGCCTCTGACTGCCAAGGCATCCACCACATGCACTTAATTACTTGACTATACAACACCCAAGCAGTTGTATATAAAGCATCAATCGATTCAAGCTTTATCTATTTATAACTTGATTTAGTTATTCCACTAGATAAAATGAACACAGTCAGATTCAATCAGCCCAGTCTGTAAAGATTTGGAAAACGCTTCGGCAGTCAATAAGACCAAAGCAAGTATCCATAAACAGTTGTGCTGGCGACCATAGCAAGAGTGAACCACCTGATCCCTTCCCGAACTCAGAAGTGAAACCTCTTAGCGCTGATGGTAGTGTGGGGTTACCCATGTGAGAGTAAGTCATCGCCAGCTCATTATTCCAAACACCCCCAACTAAAATTGGGGGTGTTTTTTTATTGTGTGGGGATTTTATGTCTAATGCTTTAGATATTAAATTTAATTCAATTTATAAAAAAATAAAGCTAATCTAAAATTATTCACCTAATTAGAAATTTAATATGTATATGCAATGGATTTTAGTTAAAACTTTTTTATTTCCTTATGAGGCACAAATTGCAAAGACTCAATTAGAGGCTTTTGGAATTCCCGTTCGTATTGAAAATGAACATACAATTAATATGGACTGGTTTTATTCAAATGCATTGGGAGGAGTCCGATTATTAGTACTAGAAAAAGACCTCAATGATGCGAAAACACTTCTTGAAAAAGATTTTAGTGAAGACTTAGAGCAAGAGTTTGGAAAAAATAAAGGATGATGTCCTAACTGCGGAAGTTATGATATTGAACCTTACACAAAAAGAAAAAAATCAGCCTTTATGGCACTTATGTTCTTAGGTTTACCTTTATTTTCTTTTAAAAATGGTAATAGATGTAAACAATGCCAATATTTTTGGAACTAATAATTATCTATTATCTTAATTTATTAAAGTTTTTATAAAGAGAAGGCCCAAATCTAAAATAAGATTAAAAAATGATCTACAATAGAGGGTATTATAAAACTATAAAAAATTATAAAAGGAAGAATGTTATGGAATATAAAGGAAGTTGTCATTGTGGACAGGTGAAGTTTGTCGTAGAAGGTGAGCTAACAGAAGTTTTATCTTGCAATTGTTCCATTTGCCAAAAGAAAGGATCTTTACTTTGGTTTCTACCGACTAATCAAGTTAAAGTTACTTTAGGCACTCCTGATACTTTGGCGAACTATACTTTTAATAAACATGTGATTAACCATCATTTCTGTAAAAATTGTGGTATTCATCCATATGCCCAAGGTATAGATAATCAAGGTAATTCAATCTTTGCGATTAATGTACGATGTATAGATGGTATTGACTTAGATAAGATAAAAATAAATTATTTTGATGGGCGTTCAGTTTAATCGCTATTAGGGGTTTATCAATGAACACTAAAAAACAGTTAACTTCAACACAATTAGATTTACTGCTTGAACTATTAAAGGCGAGATTTGAAAAGAACACACATCGTCATAAAGAAATCGATTGGTCGAATATACGGGATAAATTAATAAAATCTCCAGACAAACTATGGGCATTGCAAGAAATGGAAAATACTGGAGGAGAGCCAGATGTTATTGTTTTTGACCAGCAGAAAGATCAGTATTTATTTGTAGATTGTTCTCCTGAAACCCCAAAAGGCCGTAGAAGCCTTTGCTATGATCGTGAGGCTTTAGAATCTAGAAAAGATCATCCTCCTAAAAACAGTGCAATAGATCTTGCTAATGAAATGGGAGTTGAGCTTTTAACAGAAGAGCAATTATCGTCAGTTACAGCAAATTGAAGAGTTTGATCTTAAAACTTCGAGTTGGCTCGCAACCCCAGTCGAGATTCGTAAATTGGGTGGAGCACTTTTTGCTGATCGTCGTTATGGCCGAGTCTTCATTTATCATAATGGAGCACAGTCTTATTATGCTGTACGTGGTTTTCGTTGTTGTTTAAAAATATAGGTGTGGTACTTAAATAAAAATAATTCTATTTGATGTTTTATGCCAAGAAATTGAAGATTCTTGCAACTTTTGATTAACAGTAAACATGACAAGATATGTTCAGGAATTAAATAAAAACTTCAGGACATTTCTAAATATGCAACTCAACCCAATTTACTATAATGAACAACACATTGCTTTTGCTGACAATGTTCGTCGATTTGTGCAAAAAGAAATGGCACCTTTTGTTAATGAGTGGGATGAGGCCGAGACATTTCCTAGAGAGCTTTATAAAAAGGCTGCTGAAATTGGCCTATTGGGTCTAGGTTTTTCTGAAGAATATGGTGGTATTCCAGATGCAGATCCATTCTATTCATTACTCGCTGGTATTGAAATGGCAAAGGCGGGTTCTGGCGGAGTACATACTTCACTCATGGTGCATACAATTGGTGCCCCTCCAATTCAACATTTTGGAAGTGAGGAATTAAAGGCTAGAGTCCTCCCAGAGATTATTTCCGGTGAAAAAATTTCTGCTTTAGCAATTACAGAACCAAGTGGGGGGTCTGATGTGGCAGCGTTACAAACTAAAGCTGTTCGGGAAGGGGATTATTATATTGTCTCAGGTGAGAAGACCTTTATTACTTCGGGAATTCGTGCAGACTATTATACAGTTGCAGTGCGTACTGATCCGACAAAAACGGGTGCAGAAGGCATTTCAATGTTACTCATTGATGCACCTAGTGAAGGTATTACTAAAACACCTTTGAAGAAAATGGGATGGTGGGCATCAGATACGGCACATTTGCATTTTGATCAAGTACGAGTACCTGCATCAAATCTACTTGGCAAAGAAAATGCCGGTTTTAAAGTTATTATGAATAACTTTAATATGGAGCGTTTCTTCTTGGGAGTAGTCGCTTATGGCTATGCATTAGTCTGTTATGAAGAAGCTTTAGAGTGGGCGCAGCAACGCAAAACTTTTGGTAAGCGATTAATTGATCATCAAGTGGTACGTCATAAATTGGTAGATATGGCAACGCAATTAACCACAACACGGGCATTACTTGAAGAAACAGCTTGGAAAATGACTCAGCCAAAGTTACAAGGGCCTGAGTTAGTGGCTCAAATTTCAATGCTTAAAAATGTTGCGACTCGTACTATGCAATTTTGTGCTGATGCTGCTGTACAAACGTTAGGTGGTATGGGCTTTATGCGTGGTACCAAGTCGGAACGTATTTACCGTGAAGTGAAGGTCAATATGATTGGTGGTGGTGCTGAAGAAATTATGAAAGATTTAATTAGCAAACAGCTGGGTTATTAATTCTTACAAGGTGGTCGTTGAGCCACCTTTTTTCATTTCAAAGCCATCTCCAAGACCATTTCAGTTAACTCATCAATTTTGACTTTGCCTTCAGACTTATACCAAGTTACAGTCCATGATATTGCACCACCAATTAATCTTCGCCAAATAAAGGCATCATGTTTTACCTTGCCTTGTGTGCGTAAATTTTCAATGATGTCGAGCCAGATTTGCTCATATTCATTACGCATTTTTAACAGGTAATTTTGCTTTTCTTTTGACAGAGCAAACCATTCATAAACCAACACAGCCATGGCTGCACCTGTATCGCCAGTAATTGAAATAAGCTCAGCTTTAATAAGGGCTCGTAATTGTTGTTCTGGATCAGTAGATTGATTTGCTGCCTCTTCTAAACGAGCAAGATTGTAAATAATGGTTTCCTCCATTACATGAGCGAGGATGTCATCTTTACTTTTAAAGTGATGAAATAAACTTCCCGATTGAATTCCAATAAATTGAGCAAGTTCACGTACAGTCGTTTTGTCATAGCCTTGCTTGTGAAATAAATAGGCAGCCCCCCGTAATAAACGACCACGCGGGCTATCGTCAAAGCAAGAAATATTTGGAATTTGTTCAATTGAAGTGGCAATCATGTGTTCAGTTTGTTCCCTTATCTAAAAATCCATAACGGAAATTTCTCTAAATTTCATCACATTTCAGATTGTTTTCTGAATTTGGAAGATTTGGTCAACATCACAATAACATTTTGCGCTTTACAAACCAAGCGCTTGCTTGGTAATGTTGAGGCTGATTTTTAGACAAAATAATGAGAAATAAAATGGCAAATAATCAGCAGGATGATCATCGAGTCGTAAAAATAGGTTGTGCCTCTGGGTTTTGGGGAGATACCAATACTGCCGCTTTTCAGTTAGTGCATTTGACCGATATTAATTATTTGGTTTTTGATTATTTGTCTGAGATTACCATGTCGATTATGGCAAAAGCGAAGATGGTAGAACCGAAACATGGTTACGCTTTAGACTTTGTCAGCCGAGTCATGGCACCTTTGCTGAAAAAAATTGCTGAAAAAAAGATTAAAGTGATTAGTAATGCCGGTGGTGTTAATCCATTAGCTTGTCGGGATGCCTTACAAAAAATTATTAAAGAGTATGGTCTAGATCTGAAAGTGGCTGTGGTGTTAGGTGATGATCTTTTGCCAAAACATGAGCAGTTAAAATCACAGAATATTCAAGAAATGTTTAGCGGAGAAGCTTTGCCTCAACAGGTAGCGAGCAGTAATGCTTATTTAGGCGCGGTTGCTATTCGTGACGCCTTAGACTTAGGTGCCGATATTGTGATTACGGGTCGTGTGGTTGACTCTGCTGTGGTGCTTGCACCGTTGCTTCATGAATATCAGTGGTCGCTCGATGATTATGACAAATTGGCGCAAGGTTCATTAGCAGGTCATGTCATTGAATGTGGTGCCCAATGTACGGGTGGTAACTTTACCGATTGGCAATTGGTGCAGGGCTTCGACAATATGGGCTTTCCAGTGGTTGAAGTGAGTGAGGATGGCTCATTTATTGTAACTAAGCCTCAAGGTACAGGTGGTCTGGTTTCTACTGCTACAGTTGCAGAGCAAATTGTTTATGAAATAGGTAATCCTCAAGCATATTTACTACCTGATGTAATTGCTGATTTCAGCCACGTGCATTTAGAGCAAGTTGGGGAGCATCGGGTTCGTGTAACGGGCGCAAAAGGACAAGCTCCGACTACACAATATAAAGTCAGCGCGACCTATCCTGATGGTTATCGGGTTTTAGTAAGTTTCTTAATTGCAGGTCGTGAGGCACCACAAAAAGCACAAGTTATTGCTGATGCGATTTTGACTAAGTGCGAACGTGTTTTAGCAATGCGCTCAGTGCCGCCATTTAGTGAAAAGTCTGTTGAAATTTTAGGTATTGAAAGTACTTATGGCGAACATGCCCAAACATTAAGTAGTCGTGAAGTAGTGGTCAAAATAGCTGTAAAACACATGTTTAAAGAAGCATGTATGTTCTTTGCATCTGAAATTGCACAAGCTTCAACAGGTATGGCTCCAGCCTTGGCAGGAATTGTTGGAGGCCGACCAAAAGCATCTCCAGTGATTAAGTTATTTTCATTTTTAATAGATAAAAATCAGGTAAGTGTCGAAATCGATTTTGAAGGAAAACGCTACCCAGTTGAGATTCCACAAGGAGTTTTTACAGAGCAATTGCCTACTTTAAAGGCAGGTGAAAATGCAATTTATCAAGGAGATGAAATTGAAGTTCCTTTGATTGAAATTGCGCATGCCCGCAGTGGTGATAAGGGTAATCATAGCAATATTGGTGTGATTGCACGTAAAGCAGATTATTTACCATGGATTCGTGCAGCACTAACTGAACAGACTGTTGCAAGCTATATGCAACATGTCTTGGATGCTGAGAAAGGGCGAGTAATTCGTTATGAGTTACCGGGTTTAAATGCACTGAATTTTATGTTGGAGAATGCCTTAGGTGGTGGTGGTGTTGCAAGCTTGCGTATTGATCCGCAAGGTAAAGCCTTTGCCCAACAGTTATTGGATATGCCTGTTAAAGTTCCGGCACATCTTTTAGAAAAATAAAATGAATGGATGAAACAAAGATGAGTTATCAATCAATTTTTAGACCAGATGCTTTTGCTAATAAAGTCATTATTGTGACAGGTGGGGGCTCAGGAATTGGACGCTGTACTGCACATGAGCTTGCGGCTCTCGGCGCTCAAGTGGTGATTACAGGACGAAAAATTGAGAAATTAGAGAAAGTAAGCCAAGAAATTATAGAAGATGGTGGTCGGGTTCATTTTATTGTTTGTGATAACCGTGAAGAAGAACAAGTGAAAAATATGATTGCTGAAGTGATTGAGAAATTCGGCAAACTCGATGGTTTGGTAAATAATGCGGGTGGCCAGTTCCCGTCAGCTTTAGAGAATATTTCGGCGAATGGTTTCGATGCAGTCGTGCGTAATAATTTACACGCAACTTTTTACCTAATGCGTGAAGCTTATAACCAATGGATGGCAAAACATGGTGGCAGTATTGTCAACATGACTGCTGATATGTGGGGTGGCATGCCGGGAATGGGACATTCTGGTGCTGCGCGTTCAGGGGTTGATAACTTAACTAAAACGGCATCGGTTGAGTGGGGGAAATCTGGTGTTCGTGTAAATGCAGTTGCACCGGGTTGGATCGTGTCATCCGGTATGGATAATTATAGCGGTGATTTTGCCAAAGTGATTATTCCAAGTCTTGCTGGCAATGTACCGCTAAAACGTATGGGAACTGAATCAGAAGTTTCATCGGCGATTTGTTATTTACTGTCAGATGCTGCGGCTTTTGTGTCAGGTGTAACTTTGCGTATTGATGGCGCTGCATCGCAAGGGACACGCATGTATCCACTAGCCGAAGCGACAAATAGTCAGTCTTATAATGGTTTCCATCGCGCGTTTATTCCTGAAATTTTTAAAAAAGATAAGACTGAGAAAGCCGAACAAAACAATAGTTTAGGTTTGGAGTGAGGAATAAAAAAATGACCATTCTCCAATCCGAAATTGCTGTTGGTAGTGAACAGTATCAAAAAAATAAAGAGGCACTACTTGCTCAGCTGAGTGAAGTCCGTGCAATTCAGCAAAAAAGCATTGATAAATCGTATGCTGCTAAACCGAAATTCGATAAAAAGGGCAAGATTCTGCCGCATGAGCGTGTGCGGTTATTACTCGATGCTGATTCGCCTTTTATTGAGCTTTGTGGTTTGGTTGGCTACAACATGCATGATGACAAGGATGGTTCCGAAGCAGGTGGTGGAGTAATTGCCGGCCTTGGTTTTGTCAGTGGTGTGCGTTGTCTAGTTTCTGCAAGTAATAGTGCAATTAAGGGCGGGACCATGTCTCCTATGGGCGTACAAAAAACTTTGCGTTTACAAAAAATTGCCTTAGAACAAAAACTCCCGCTGATTACGCTGACCGAAAGTGGGGGCGCTAACTTAAATTATGCTGCTGAAGTATTTACCTATGGTGGTATGACCTTTGCCAATCAGGCACGTTTGTCTGCAGCAGGTATTCCACAGCTTGCAGTGGTGCATGGTAATGCAACGGCAGGTGGTGCTTATCAACCAGGTCTTTCAGATTATGTCATTGTAGTACGCAAACAAACCGAGATGCTTCTTGCAGGTCCCCCTTTACTCTTGGCTGCCACTGGCGAAGTGGCAACAGCTGAAGAGTTGGGCGGGGCAGAAATGCATGCGCAGGTTGCTGGAACAGCAGAATACTTAGCAGGAAATGATGCTGACGGTATTCGGATGGCACGTGAAATTTTTGAACACCTGAACTGGAAAGAGCAAATCAAACCAGTTGATGTGACTTATAAAGAGCCTCGTTACGATACCGAGGAACTATTGGGTGTTATCCCAAGTGATCCTAAACAACCATTTGATATGATAGAAGTGGTTGCACGCATTATTGATGATTCAGATTTTCTAGAATTTAAGCAGGAATATGATGATTTAACGGTATGTGGCTGGGCAAAAATTGGAGGCTTGCATATCGGTATTATTACCAATAATGGTCCGATTACCCCTCAAGGAGCAGCAAAAGCAGCTCAGTTTATTCACTTATGTGAACAGACTAACCGCCCGTTATTGTTCTTACATAACACTACTGGCTTTATGGTGGGAACCGATGCCGAGCAAAATGGCATTATTAAGCATGGCTCAAAACTGATTCAAGCGGTTGCCAATTGTACTGTACCTAAAATTTCAATCGTTGTGGCAGGGTCATATGGTGCGGGTAACTACGCAATGTGTGGTCGGAGTTTATCGCCAGATTTTATTTTTGCATGGCCAAATTCGCATGTTGCTGTAATGGGGGCTGCACAGGCTGGAAAGGTACTGCGTATTGTTGCTGAAGGAAAACAAAAAGCCTCCGGTCAGGAACCGAATCCGCAAATGCTCGATTTTCTTGAGCAAAGTACGGCCATGAAATTAGAGCAGCAATCTACCGCGCTTTTCAATACAGCTATGCTTCATGACGATGGCATTATTGACCCGCGAGATACCCGAAAATTATTAATTTTCCTTTTACAAACCATTTATGAAGCACAGCAACGTGAGTTGAATCCGACCCGTTTTGGTGTGTCCCGTTTTTAATCAACCTTTACCGTAATTAAAAAAATTAATAGGAAGAACACCATGAAATTTACTGCCGAACATGAAGCATTACGTCGTACAGCGCGTCAATTTGTTCAAAATGAGCTGAATCCACATATTCCCGAATGGGAAGAAGCAGGGCGTTTCCCGATCCACGACGTATTTAAAAAAATGGGTGATCTTGGTTTATTAGGGATTTGTAAGCCTGAGGAAAATGGCGGTTTAGCGTTAGATTATTCCTATAACCTTGTGGTTGCAGAAGAAATTGGATATGCGGCTTGCGGCGGGGTGCCTTTGGCCATTGGTGTACAAACCGATATGGCGACACCTGCTTTGGCCCGTTTTGGTAGTAAAGAATTACGCGATGAGTTTTTAACACCAGCCATTGCTGGGGAATATGTTGCCTCAATTGCAGTATCGGAAGTGCATGCTGGTTCGGATGTTGCTGCTATTAAAACAACAGCAAAAAAAGATGGCGATGACTATGTCATTAACGGCAGCAAAATGTGGATTACTAACTCATTGCAAGCCGATTTCTTTTGTCTTTTAGCCAATACATCTGACGATAAACCACACGTCAACAAGTCGATGATTATTGTGCCGGCAAAAACTAAAGGGATTAGTTTTTCCGAGCCACTTAATAAATTAGGGATGCGTTCAACCACCACAGCGCAAGTTTATTTAGACAATGTCCGTGTACCGCAGCGTAACTTAGTGGGGGTTGAAGGTATGGGTTTCATGATGCAAATGATGCAATTTCAGGAAGAGCGTTTATGGGCTTGTGCTAATGCTATTGGTGGTTTGGAAAATTTAATCCAAAAGACTATCGCCTATACCAAAGAGCGTACGACGTTTGGTCAGCCACTTATTAATAACCAATATATTCACTTCCGCTTTGCTGAACTCATGACTGAAATAGAAGCACTTAAAGCATTAACCTACCAAGCGTGTGAACAGCATATTGCAGGTGAAGATGTGACCAAGCTGGCATCTATGGCAAAACTCAAAGCTGGACGTTTAACTCGTGAAGTTGCTGATAGCTGTCTGCAATATTGGGGTGGCAATGGCTTTATGTGGGATAATCCAGCCTCACAGCTGTATCGTGACGGACGTTTAGGCTCTATTGGCGGTGGTGCAGATGAGATTATGCTGGGGATTATCTGTAAGTTGATGGATATCTTGCCAAAATAACAGAAATAAAATAAGGGGTAAGCCATGACGCTTTCAGCATCTCTACAAGCTATAGATATTGATGACAGCATTCAATTAGAACAAGACGGCAGTATTTTATACCTTTGGCTCAACCGACCAGAGAGCCGTAATGCCATGAACTTGAATATGGTTAATGCAATACAGCAAGTTTTTACTGCCATTCGCGATGACCTTTCAATTCGTGCAGTCATCATTCGTGGTGAGGGCGGGACTTTTTGTGCAGGTGGGGATATTAAAGACATGGCTGCTTTACGCGTTGAAGCAACTCATTTCGGTAGTCTACAACCTTATGCTGACTTTAACCGCCGTTTTGGTGCCATGCTTGAGCAAGTTGAAGCTGCACCGCAAACTGTTGTGGTCATTTTAGAAGGCGCGGTGTTAGGTGGAGGTTTTGGGCTGGCATGTGTTTCCGATGTTGCAATTAGTCGTGACAATGCTCAGTTTGGTTTACCTGAAACTGGGCTTGGCGTAATTCCTGCGCAAATTGCTCCTTTTGTGGTGAAACGTATTGGCCTGACTCAAGCACGCCGACTTGCTTTACTCGGCATGCGTTTTGAAGGGCATACGGCACTGAGTGTCGGTGTGGTTCATCAAATTGCACATAATGAAATTGAACTTGAACAAGCTTTAGAGGAAACCATTCAACACATTAAACGAGCAGCTCCTCAAGCTTCGCGTGTGACCAAAGCATTGTTACATCGAACACTCAATGAGCCTTTAAATAAATTGCTCAATGATGCAGCTCAGCAGTTTGCCCAAGCGGTTGGTGGAGCTGAAGGTCAAGAAGGAACGATGGCTTTTATCCAGAAAAGGTTACCAAATTGGGCCGATGAGTCATAAAAGATAAGGATAAAAAAATAATGAAATTTTCAAAAATACTGGTTGCCAATCGTGGTGAAATTGCAGTTCGAGTTATGCAAACAGCCAAGGCAATGGGTTACCAAACTGTCGCAGTTTATTCCGATGCAGACAGTCATGCTCGTCATGTGCAAGAAGCAGATGAAGCTGTTTACATTGGGGCATCTAAAGTATCGGAGTCTTATCTTTCCATTGCTAAAATTATCGAAGCCTGCAAAAAAACAGGGGCAGATGCTGTTCATCCCGGTTATGGTTTTTTGTCAGAAAATACTGATTTTGCTCAGGCATGTATCGACAACCAGATTACATTTATTGGACCTACCGCTTCTGCAATTGAGTTAATGGGCAGTAAACGCCTTTCAAAAATTGCCATGATTGAGGCGGGCGTCCCTTGTGTGCCGGGTTATGAAGGTGACCGACAAGATCTCGAATATTTAGCAGCTCAAGCCGAGCAAATTGGCTTTCCAATTATGGTCAAAGCTTCTGCGGGTGGCGGCGGTCGTGGCATGCGTTTGGTACAACAAGCATCTGAATTGGTTGAGGCGTTGCAAACTGCACGTTCAGAAGCTGAAAATGCTTTTGGTTCGGGGGAGCTTATTTTAGAAAAAGCAGTTATTGCTCCGCGTCATGTCGAAATTCAGGTTTTTGGTGATACTCACGGCAATTATGTGTATTTGTTTGAGCGTGATTGTTCGATCCAACGTCGCCATCAAAAAGTAGTTGAAGAGGCGCCGTGTCCAGTCATGACGCCTGAACTACGTCAGCAAATGGGCGAGGCAGCTGTAGCAACGGCAAAAGCATGTGCTTATGTCGGGGCAGGTACAGTTGAGTTTTTGCTTGATGCATCGGGTGCATTTTACTTTTTAGAGATGAATACCCGTTTGCAGGTAGAACATCCGGTCACTGAGCTTATTACAGGGCTAGATTTAGTTGAATGGCAGCTGCGTGTGGCGAATGGTGAGCATTTACCTTTAAAGCAACAGGAGTTGAACTTCAATGGACATGCGATCGAAGTGCGCTTGTATGCAGAAGACCCACGTCAGGATTTCTTACCACAAACAGGAAAGGTTTTACGCTGGAAGCCTGCAACTTTGCCAAATGTGCGAATCGATCATGGCATGTTGGCAACTGATGAAGTCAGTCCATTTTACGATCCGATGGTAGCAAAGGTGATTGCATACGGTAAAACCCGTGAGGATGCGATTCGCTTACTGGCTCGTGCAGTCGATGATAGTGTTTTACTTGGAGTGAATAGTAATAAACAGTTCTTGGTCAATTTACTGCGCCATCCAGTTGTTGTTGGAGGGGATACCAATACTGCATTCATCCAACAGCACTTCCAAAATGATCCGAGCTTACACCATCAAGTTTTATCTTTAGAAACTTTAGCGATTGCTGCGGCATTATTTAGCCAAAATAAAGGTACTGCGGTGTGGCAAACTGGGCTTGGTGTGCCATTACCGTTAAAATTACAAATTGCCGATCAGCAAATTCAATTGCAGGTTTCATCTGTAAATAACACATTTACGGCTCAGTTCTGTGATCAATCAGTTTGTATTGATGTGCTTGAGAGAACGTCAGAGTACCTAGTTTATTTAATTGATGGTATTCGTCGCCGTGTGCAGTATGTATTAGATAGTGATCAACTTTATCTAGACCGAGATAACGGTAATATTGTGATACGCAATGTGACCTATGCTGCGCCAGAAGCTACCGATGTAGCGGGAGATGGCAAAATTCGTGCACCAATGGATGGTGCTGTGGTTAATATTCTGGTGAATAAAGGCGATCAAGTGGTGAGAGGTCAAACCTTACTAGTGCTTGAAGCTATGAAAATCCAGCAGCAGATTAAAGCTGATGTAGATGGTGTAGTTGAAGATGTGTTAGGGCAACAGGGTCAACAAGTCAAAAAACGGCAAATGCTATTTACTATTCAAACTTAATTGAAAAATACCGCTCTTATTGGGCGGTATTTTTTTATAGCAGTTTAAGAGTTATTCTCCATCTGCCTCTGCAATCACTTGGCTTGCTTTTTTTAGGCTATAAAGCAGCTGCCCTAAAAGTACATCTCTATTACTTAGGGTAACCATAACCATCGGATGATGGAGAGCAGGAATAGCTGTTAAAATGGCTTTGCCATTGTCTGCATCTAATGTGATGTTATTACAGCCAGTTAGTTGAATCTCTTTTAAAAATGCACTGACCATGGCCAAAATCGAGCTACTCACCGCTGCTAATTTGGTGGTATTAGGGTAGTTCTTGTGGCTTACTGTTGCCAATTCAAACCCATCTGAAGAACAAATCATGACAAAGTCTACACCACGTGTATTCATAAGAATTTTTTGGGCTTCACTTTTTGCAAGTTGTAGCAATTGTGTTGGAGCGGTTCGTTTTTGAACTGGAATACTAAGCATGATCTTTCCCTTGAGATGTTGCGCCTACCTTAACTTCAAGTGATGCAATTAATGATTCAACCATCATTAAAATTTGCTCTTGTTCTCTTGCATCAATAAAAAATAGTGGATATTGAAGTTCGTTTTCTGCTAACCAGTTTCGATACTGTTGGAGTGAAGATTCTTTATTTTCATCAATATGCGTAATACCAATCGCAATATTATCATTATAATTTTTAAAGGTTTCCAAGTAACTTTCTAATTCAGCAATTGGAGTAGAGCTATTGTGATCTAACAGAAGAATAATACCAATCGCACCTTTACAAATAACTGACCAGATAAAATCAAAACGGCTTTGTCCAGGGGTTCCATATAGCCCAATTTTAATACCATCATCTAAAGTAATTTCGCCGTAATCAATCCCAACAGTTGTTTGTGATTTTTGGTGACTTTGTACATCAGTATTAAATGCTTCTGTTTCTAAAATTGGAATTTCAGATAGCGATTTGATCGCTTCTGTTTTACCAGCCCCCATACTGCCTGCGAAGACAATTTTATATTGTTGAATAATCATAGTGTTCCTTAAAAGCCAAAACGGCGTCGAATTTTCCCTATAAAATTTTTTAAAAAATGACTTTCTGTATTTAAGTTTTCTGAATGAGTCTGTGGCGTGTAAAAACACTTATTCGCGGAAACATATTGCCCATTATTTGCCATTAAACATGCTGTAATAAAGCGTAGAACAACATCGATAGGTTGGTTGAGTTGTTTAGCTACTTCAGTGACTTTTGCTCCCTGAATAAAACAGGCAGAGAGCTGTAGGCTTACTTTTCTATATTCTTTTTGATAGGGTTGTGGCCAATGATTAATTTTAAAGTAACCATCAGCTGACGCTAAATTCTCAAATTCTTTTGAACACCAAATTAAATTCCACAACCAATCCTGTAAGTAATAATCCTTTTTACGAGAAACCTTAGTAAAGTCTGATGTTTTTGCAAAGGTAAAGTTAAAACTCATATTGGTCTGTGTTTTTTGACGAGAAGGTTCTAACCAAGCAATTTGAGTTCTATTATCAATAATTGCCAAGGTACCCTTGTCATCAAATAAATGTAATTTAATATTTTCAGAGCTATGCAAATTTTTTATAAATTGCTCATCTATGATAGATATTTCATTTAATAAAGTTGAGTTGGAACGAACATCAGTATGTTTTAAAAGAGATAATACATTTGCTTGTAACCATGAACGGAGATGTTCTGTTTTTTCTAAAGGGTAGTGTAAGGTATGTTCGTGTATAGTGCCTCCATTTTCTAAAGGTGTTTTTGTAATTTTTAAATAAGGAAATTTTTTCTTATTAAGAATATTTTGAATATTGTCAGCATCAAAAAAGTTTTCATTAATAATTAATAAATCAATCTGATTACTAGAAATGTTAACCCAGTTAATTCCATATTGATTAGATATCAAATCACGGATTAAGATTTTTAATTCGTCTGAAACTTTTAAGCTTAAACCAGAAACTGCAATATTTATGCAATGGCTATCCATAGTATCATTTTAAATTTTTATTAAGTAATATTGTAATGTTATATGTGCTCTTTATATTAAGTATAAAGAGCACAGCTTAAATTAATTAACTAAAATCGAGCTCTTTTTCAAAGGACTTTAACTCATGACGAGCCATGGCTAAATTCGACTTGGCGCGATCAAGTACTAAATAAAGGAATAAATTATTATTACTTTCTAAAGGACGAATTAAGTGATAAGCCTTCCCTAATGTAATTAAAATATCTTCAATATTGTCATTTAATTTTAATGCGTTAGCTACATTTCGTTTTGCGCGAATGACTTCTGTGTTTCCAGCAGCTGCCAGCTCTAAATCAATATCCCCACCGCCTTGTGTAGCAAGTGATAAACCACTTTCTGAATCAACAAGTGCAGATGCAATAAAACCATCAATTTCAGTTAAGCTATCTAAAGAAAGTTTAGCCATTTTTTTATCTCTCAGGATTATAAAGTTATAATTACTACTTTTTCCTTAAAAGTAGTTAAAAATCATTATATTTTTACTCAAGTTGAAGTCAATAAATCAAATAAATTTCAAAATTGTTGTTTTAGTAAATAAGTGACCAAAAATGTCATCTTATAAAAAATATTATAAGATTGTTTTTACATTAAACATTTAATACTGTGCTCATGTTTGCATTATATAATTTCTATTATTAATTTTAATAATTGTAATAGAATGTTAAAACAATATTTGTTGATAAATTATGTTTGTTTAAATAGAAAAGAGGAACTATAAGTTCCTCTTTTAAATAGTTATAATAAAATTAAATAAGATGTGTATAAATACAATATAGGTAACCTAAAATAGCTAAAGCAACAAGAGGTGCGATAACTTTTGACCATGCCGGAATAAAAGTTTCGATAGGTTGCTCTTCGATGTGTAATTCTTCATGATGCGGTTGGGCTTGGTGAACCATTTGGTTAAACTCCTTCATTGTTGCATCCAATGATAGCTCTTCTTGTTCAACAGGTTTAGAACCAATGAGCTCTGTTAGGTGGTTTGTTGACCAAACCCAATCCTCAGCCTGACCTGATAAATGTTCAACTTGCCCTAAAATGAGCTCTTTTAAACCATTCTGTCCGAAACCTCCAGTTTCATCAAGTTGATTCAGCTCTGTTAACTGTAAGGTCAAAATTTCTGAAATACTTTGCTCAAGTTCGGCATTTTTTAAAATCGACTGATTGTGCTTAGAAGTTGTTAAATGACGCGCTATTTCTTGAATATATAATGGATCGGCTGTTTTGATTTCATTGTAAATTTTATTGTCGTCTTGACGCCATAAGCTAATTAACTTTCCAAGAGTGAGCACATTCACTTCATCAATCAGCTTATTTTTCTCATTGGCTGGATATTGATTTAAAAGCTGAGGCTTTTGAATTTTTATTTGCTCAGCAAAGTATTGGACTAAATCAAATGCCATACTTTATTCCTCTAAAATTAATCTAAAATTCTTAATGTTGGCTTTTTCTTGGTTGGTTCACTTGTTTCTTGTGCTTCAGAGTCTAGCGTATTTTCTACAGGCGCTACATTGGCATATTCTTCTGGATCAAAGAATAAACCTTGTCCATTTTCACGTGCATAAATACCCAAAACAGCTTGGATAGGGACATAAATATCTTTAGAAACACCGCCAAAACGTGCTGAAAAGGTTACGGCATCATTGCTAATAAGCAGTTGATGTACAGCATGGGGCACAATATTTAAAACAATTTGGCCATCTTTCACAAATTGTTGTGGTACATCCGTATGTGGTTGTGTTGCATCAACGAGTAAATAAGGGGTGAGTTGATTGTCGCAAATCCATTCATAGATTGCGCGAGCAAGATAAGGACGTGTAGGGGTTAATTCAATAGTTTGCTCAGACATATCACACTATTCCATATTTAATTGTTCATTGTAACGGGTTTTCTCTTGGGGCGTCATTGATTTAACAAAAGAAGGGCGGCTAAAGATACGTTTACAGTACAAAAATATAGGCCGACACTGCTGCTTTGGTAAATTAATTCCCATGCTATTAAGCCGCACAAAAATTGGGGCGAGCATACAATCCAAAATTGAAAAATTTTCGGACATAAAATAAGGGAAATGCTGAAATAGGGGAGTAAGAGAAATTAAGGTATCACGTAATTCTTTTTGCGCTTTTTGCTTTTGTTCTACATTTAAAGTATCTGCATGTTTGAGCATATGATCGGCCAATTTAAACCAATCATTTTCAAGGCGCCAAATGTATTGCCGTTGTTCTGCACGTGCCATAGGAGCATCAGCGTAAAGCTTGCTCTGACGATATCGATCATCGAGATATTCAGCAATAATTGGAGCGGAAAATAATTTGAGGTTTTGCTCAAGTAGCATTGGTAATTGGTTATAAGGGTTTAGACTCGCTAAATCCTCATCTTCATGATCAGTTACGATCAATTGATATTTAATTTGCTTTTCTGCCAATAAAAAACGGATCCAGTGAGAACGGAAATCATCAGCATGGCTGTAAAGGGTAATTCCCTGAATTGAAGTGTTTTCGACCGACATATCACAAAGTATGGTTGTGTGAATCGGTTAGAATACTAAAAATATGAGTGGAAATCACGGTGCCATAGATAGAGTTTCATATATTTATCTGTTTCGCTCATGCTTAAAATGAATAAGTAATAAAAAAGCCTTGGGATAACCAAGGCTTTTTGTCCGATTCGGTAAACGAATTAACGTTTAGAGAATTGAGGACGTTTACGAGCTTTACGTAAACCAAGTTTCTTACGTTCAACTTCACGAGCATCACGAGTAACGAAACCAGCTTGACGTAGAACAGGTTTTAAAGTTTCGTCAGCAGCGATAAGCGCACGAGTAATACCGTGACGGATCGCGCCAGCTTGACCACCGATACCACCACCTTTAACAGTGATGTAAAGGTCAAACTTTTCAGTAACTTCTAAAAGTTCTAAAGGTTGACGAACAACCATACGAGCAGTTTCACGACCGAAATATTGCTCTAAAGTACGGTTGTTGATAACGAGTTTACCTGTACCAGCTGACAAGAAAACACGTGCAGTTGCGGTCTTACGGCGACCTGTACCATAATTAGTAGCCATGTGCTGTATCCCTTAGATGTCCAAAACTTGTGGCTGTTGAGCAGCATGAGGATGCTCAGTACCAGCGTACACTTTCATTTTTTTGATCATTGCATAACCAAGAGGACCTTTTGGTAACATGCCTTTAACCGCTTTTTCAAGAACAGCTTCAGGTTTGTGAGCAATTAACTTCTCGAAGTTAGTCTCACGGATACCACCAGGGAAACCAGTATGGCGATAATATTTCTTATCAAGTGATTTGTTACCAGTCACTTGAATTTGTTCAGCATTAATCACAACGATGTAATCGCCAGTGTCAACGTGAGGAGTATAAGAAGTTTTATGCTTACCGCGTAAACGACGAGCGATTTCAGTCGCAAGGCGACCTAAAGTTTTGCCAGAAGCATCAACAACATACCAGTCATGTTGAACTTCAGCTGGCTTAGCGCTGAGAGTTTTCATTAAACCACTACCTATTATAGTTGGTTTGGACTATGGAATCTGTCCAAACAAAAGGAGCGAGCATTCTAAACGAGTTTGCTCAAAGTCACAAGAAAAATCCAGTTTAAGTTAGATAATTTAATACATAAACTGATGAATGGCAGATATGTTAAAATGAAACAAATTCTTGTTATATGTCTGGGGTGATTGTGCTGCCTTTATATATCACTTCCGGTGAGCCTGCTGGTATTGGTCCAGATATTTGCTTAAGTCTGGCGGAACGCATTGATGAGCGTCCGATTGTTGTTTTGGCTGACCGAAATTTATTGCAACAACGTGCTCAAAAGCTAGGCATGGACATTAAGTTTTTAGAGTATACAGGGCAAGCTGAATCATGTTTGCAAGGCGAACTTTATATAGAGCACGTCGCGTTAAAAACAGAAGTCATCGATGGCCAATTAAACCCAGCTAATGCAGCTTATGTATTAGAACAATTACGTCGCTCAGCTGATTATGCAATGTCAGGTAAAAGTGTAGGTGTGGCTACTGCGCCGGTACAAAAATCGGTCATTAATGATGCAGGTATGTTATTTAGTGGTCACACTGAATATTATCAAGAGTTCGCTGGTGTAGAGCGTGTTGTCATGATGCTCGCAACAAAAAACTTGCGGGTAGCTTTAGCGACTACACATTTGCCTTTAAGAGAGGTAGCCGATGCAATTACCAAACAACGCTTACATCAAGTGATAGACATTTTACTTCATGACTTAAAAACCAAGTTTAAAATTAATGATCCAAGAGTATTAGTGTGTGGATTAAACCCTCATGCAGGTGAAGATGGTTACTTGGGACATGAAGAGATTGATACGATTAATCCGGTTCTTGAAACTTACCGCTCTCAAGGCATTAAAATCAGTTTAAGTATGCCAGCAGATACTTTATTCACTCCTGATCACCTTAAAAATACCGATGCTGTTCTTGCCATGTACCATGATCAAGGTTTACCTGTGCTAAAATCACAAGGTTTTGGTGAAGCAATTAATATCACATTGGGCTTACCGTTTATTCGAACTTCAGTCGATCATGGTACTGCTCTGTCTTTAGCTGGGACAGGTTTGGCAAAAAGCTCAAGTTTAAATGTCGCTGTCGATTTAGCTTTATCGTTGGCAGCGAGTTAAATTTTTCATGTTGGAAATGTTCTATGTATCAAATTAATGCCCTAAACCCGAAAGATGAAGGGCATAAAGCTCGTAAACGTTTTGGTCAAAACTTCTTACATGATCAGCGAGTCATTGCCAAAATTGTACGCTCTGTTAATCCGCGTCCAGGCGACAATATTGTTGAAATTGGACCAGGTTTGGCTGCTTTAACCTCTCCTTTAATTGGAGAGTGTGAAGCTTTAACTGTAGTTGAGTTAGACCGTGACTTAGCAGCAGGCTTACCAGAACGTGTACCACATCCAGAACGTTTAACTATCGTAGAAGCTGATGCATTAAAATATGATTTTAGCCAACTTGTAAAAGATGGCCGCCCATTACGCGTTGTTGGTAATTTGCCTTATAACATTTCTACACCATTACTTTTTCATCTCTTGGAATTTGGTAGTCAAGTTAAAGACATGCATTTCATGTTGCAAAAAGAAGTGGTAGAACGTATTACTGCTGAGCCAAATACAAAAGAATATGGCCGTTTATCGGTAATGATTCAATATTATTGCCAGCCTACATTTTTATTTGAAGTACCTGCCGGCGCATTTAATCCACCACCAAAAGTGACCAGTGCTGTATTCCGTTTAGTTCCTTACGAACAAAAACCGATTGTTGCGAAAGATGAGAAAGCTTTAGCTCGTTTGGTTGCACACGTATTTACTCAACGTCGTAAAACTCTAAGAAATAGTCTTAAAGGTATGTTAGCTGAAGATGGCTTCGAAAAAGCAGGAGTCGATCCAATGGCTCGTCCAGAAACTTTGACACTTGCTGAGTTCGTAGCTTTGGCAGATCAAATGGTGGCATAAATGACCAAGCGTTATAACTATATAATTGGAGATGTGCAAGGTTGTTTTGAAGCACTCAAAGCATTACTAAAAGAAATACGTTTTGATCCTGATCAGGATTTTATTTGGTTTGCTGGTGATTTGGTTGCACGTGGGGAGAACTCGGTAGGTGCACTGCGTTTCATTAAGAAACTAGCCGATCGAGGGGCTGCCGCTACAGTATTGGGTAATCATGACTTAACACTCATTGCTTGTGCTCGTGGTCTTAAAGAAATTAAAGAAAAAGATCGTACGCAGGACGTTATTGATGCTGTGGATGGTGATGAACTCATCGACTGGCTGCGTAAACAACCATTATGTTTATTTCCAAATGAACAAACTGTGCTAACGCATGCTGGTATACCTTGTATTTGGAGTGCATCAAAAACGGCTGCGGTAGCGAAAGAAGTTGAAGCGGTATTAGCAGATGATGATCTGTCTGTGCTAGATGCTTTTTTGGCTGAAATGTATGGTTGGAAACCGGATCTTTGGAAAGATGACTTAACTGGTAATGACCGTCTACGCTGCATTACTAATTATTTAACACGTATGCGTTTGACCAATGCAGAAGGTACTTTGGAATTTAGTTTTAAAGATACTTTAGATGCACCAATGCCGGAAGGTTATTTACCTTGGTTTGAATTTCCAAGTAAAGCTGCACAGACACATCAAATATTTTTTGGACATTGGGCTGCTTTAGAAGGCAGAACTATTAGTGATCATATTCAAAATGTTGATGGTGGTTGTGTGTGGGGTAAGAACTTAATTGCTTACCGTCTTGAAGATCAGCAAATATTTTCAGTAGTTAACCCTGTGATGTAATAAAAAAAGCCGCAAAAGCGGCTTTTTTATTTTCGAAAATTATTCTAGTCGAATCCAGATTTGATTGCGGCCTAAAGCAGAAACTCCAAGATAACCGCGCATATGTAGACGGTTACCATTTGCACTGAGTTTGGCTTTTAATCCGTAAACTTTACCAGTATTTGGATCTAGAATTTTTCCTCCGGTATAGGTTGTACTATCAACTTGTTTTAAGCCAGTCGCAATATCCAAACCTACAATATGCTTATTGGTATAAGGCGCTGGACAGTTATCACAAATTTCTTTTGGTGTATAACCCGGACGCGGTGTGATTTTTACAACTTTTCCTGCATACGTACCATTCGCCTCTTTACGTATTTCTACGTGAGCCTTAGGTGTGCCAGTTTTATCGTCAATTGTTTGCCAAAGACCGGTAATATCGGCTGCAAAAGTAGCAGTATTCATTCCCAATAGGAGCAAAGCTCCAACAAAAAATTTCCCCATAATCAAAAAATCCTTTTAGATTTGAAAGTCCATCTTATTTCTAATTAATAACGGGTTCAATGTTTATTTAAACTACTTTTTAATCAATGTATTCCAAAAGATAACATGAAGGTTGGTAGCCAGATTGCAGTAAATACCCCATTTAAGGCCATACCAAATGCAGCATAACGACCCGCAACAGGGCCACGCTGCCAAGCTTGAGCAGTTCCAATTGCATGGGCAGCTAAGCCTAAAGCTAAACCTGATGCTCTTTCATCATGAATATGCTTAAGTAAAAATGGTGAAAATGCTGCACCAATAACGCCAGATAAAATCACGATCAGAGTGACTAAAGTTTCTGGAGCATGTAACAAAGTCGCGATATTTAAAGCAATAGGTGTAGTTACGGCGCGTGTAGCAAAAGCCAAAATAGTAGGCTCAGACATATGCAATAAATAAGCAAGTCCCATTGGTAAAGCAACAGCACTAATACTCGCAAAGCATAAAATGCCAATAACCGATTTAAGAGGTAAGTCGTCATAACGCATCGCAGCTAATGGTATAGCTAAAGCAACTGTGACATATCCTAATAAATGGCTAAATAAATCATTTACGTAAAGACGATATTCTTCATAAGGAACTTTCAAGATTGACAATAAACCAATCACAATGAACATACCAAAAACTAAAAGAGGCACTTGAGGGAAACGACGGTTTAAAGGTTTTGCACAAAGATAGCCAACTAGCGTAATCAAAAATCCATATAAAATCATAAACATTTTATTCTCCTTATAACCAATGTTTGGCCATTTTTGCATAGACCCACAAGGGTATAAGGGTGCTCACCACTAATACGAAGAGAAACAAAGGAATTTCTTTACCCATATGTACCAGCATAATTAATGAACCTGCACAAATAGGTAAAAAAGCAAAACCACTTTCTTTCATAATTTTATTATTGGTGTCGACAAGTCTTAAGGGGATTTTGTTAAACTTGCGCCAAATGAGTAAGATGATGAGTAAACTAATTAAACCAACTAAGTTACCTAATTCTGGATGACCAAAAGCACGCATAACGACGACTGAGCCTTCACGGAAACCGATAATAAGTAGAAAAGTTCCTACCCATGCTGCCCAATCTATACTTTTGATCTTATCCATATTTTTTATCTCTAAAAGTGTACTTATCAAGTTTTAACTGATCTAGTGCTTGATTTCAAACTCTTCCAATGGTCTTTTAAACTGACTCGCCCGGTCACCCAATATCTCGTCGATAGGGAGTTTGGCTTGACGAATTAACTGCTCAAGCTTATGAGGTGCAATTCGTATATCAATATGTAAAATTCCTTCATCATCATAATGTTCAGATTCGATCACGTTTAAAGTATAAAGCTGGGTACGCAATTTGCCATAAGCAGGTTTAAGTTTTAATGAGAATTGTTGAAGTTGCCCCATTAAACATTCTTGGACTGCTTGGCGTAGTAAATCTAGCCCTAAACCTGAATGTGCTGAAACATACACACGATCAGGAACATGAGGCTGTGAATAAATAATTTTAGCCTCTTCACCACTTAAATCGATTTTGTTGTAGACACGAAGGACAGGTGAATCTGCTCCAATTTCTTTTAAAACCCCTTCAACAGCTTCAATCTGATCAAGCATGTCATGGCTACTGCTGTCAATGACATGTAAAAGTAGGGTGGCTTCAAGCGTTTCTTCTAAAGTTGCTTTAAAAGATTCAACTAGATCATGTTGTAGGTTTCGCACAAAACCTACAGTATCTGCAAGCACAACAGTACCAATACCATCCCATTCTAAACGACGTAAGGTTGGATCAAGAGTTGCAAACAGTTGGTCGGCTGCATACACATCGCTTTTTGCTAAAATATTAAATAATGTGGATTTACCCGCATTGGTATAACCTACTAAGGATACGGTTGGGATTGAAGCTTTTTGTCTTGCCGCCCGCCCTTGTATACGAGTTTGATGAACTTTATCTAACTTATCTTTTAATTGTGTAATACGCACACGAATGAGGCGACGGTCTGTTTCGAGTTGGGTTTCACCGGGACCACGTAAGCCAATACCACCTTTTTGTTGTTCAAAGTCAGCAGACCAACCACGAATCAGGCGAGTTGATAAATGTTTAAGCTGAGCAAGCTCGACTTGTAATTTACCCTCATGGGTGCGGGCACGCAGCGCAAAAATATCTAGAATTAAACCAGTACGGTCAATGACTCGGCATTTTAATATTCTTTCTAAATTTCGTTCTTGAGCAGGTGTTAAAGCATGATCAAAAATAACCAGCCCTGCTTCTAAATCACGAACTTGTTCTGCAATTTCATCGACTTTACCGGAACCAATAAAAAACTTAGGATTTGGCTTATTACGTTGCACTTTAATGTGTTCAAGAATATCTGCACCAGCAGACTGTGCAAGTAGAGCAAACTCTTCGGCATCCAGATCATCTAATAATTGTACAGACACACTCACTAATATTGTGCGTTCACCGCCTTGATGCCGATCAACATATTCCACGTGGTTATAAATCCTGAAAAGGCTAAAACTTTATTCTAGTAGAAACTTGAGTAAAAGGGGAAAGGGTTTGCTCTTATCCTTTAGATTATCTACATACATTTTATTTTTTATTTGCTTATATCGCATAGCGATGCAAGTTTATTCCGAAACGTATAGAATGGCTCGAGATGGGTATAACAATGATTGATCGTTAGTGAAATTTTATGGCTCAAACGCAAAGTATAGTGAATTCAACATTAAAGAAATTTTCAAAAATAGGTTTATACGGGAAAAAAGTTACTTCAGCGACAGCGGCAATCAGTGAAGGTTTTTACTTAGTTTATCGTCATGGACTTTATAAAGATCCAAATAACCCTGTTAACACACGATACGTCCAATATTTTTGCCGCCGTTTATGTAAAGTCTTTAACCTCGATGTTCAAGTGCATGGCACCATTCCGAGAGAACCGGCTTTATGGGTAAGTAATCATATATCTTGGCTTGATATTGCTGTTTTAGGTTCAGGTGCGCGTGTATTCTTTTTAGCGAAAGCCGAAATAGAAAATTGGCCTATTCTTGGCAACTTAGCAAAAGGCGGTGGCACTTTATTTATTAAGCGTGGGTCTGGTGACTCTATTAGAATTAGAGAGCAAATTGCTGGGTTCTTAAAACAAAATATTCCAGTTTTATTCTTCCCAGAAGCGACTACTACAGATGGTCATTCTGTTAAAAAAGTTCATGGTCGTTTACTTGGAGCTGCTATTGAAGCAGAGCGTCCGGTACAGGTATGTTTAATCTGTTATGTAAATCGTCATGGCGAATTAGATACCGTTGCACCATTTATTGGGGAGATGTCTTTTGTTGAGCATATTCAGCGTGTGCTAGAAATGCCGAAAGTAACGGCTCATTTATTAACATTGCCTCCTATCTCGGTAGAAGGACATGATGTAAAAAGTTTAACTCAAGAAGTCCAACAAAAAATGGTAGAAGGTTTGGCTCAATTACATCAAAAAGTACTTAAGCCAAAAAGTTAATTACATAAAACCTTCGAGAGGCAGCCATGAAAGAAACTTCATGCCTGCCTTTTGCCACCATTTCATTTCTGGCTCTTTTCTATAAATGACAGGGCCTTTTGAAGTTTCTTGTTGCCAATAAATATTATTATTCGGATCTAGTTTTAATTTATAAGCATACTTATTTAAATTTTCATCCATCGTATGGTGAATTGTTTTAGCCAGTGATGGGCTATCTAAAATTACACCAATTTCAGTATTTAAATAGGCTGAACGTGGGTCAAAATTAAATGATCCAATAAAAACCTGTTCATCTAAAGCCATGAGTTTAGTATGTAAACTTGAGCGACTTAAACCTTTCATGTTTACTTTTGCTTTGGTTGCCAACTCATCCGTATTTTTATTTAAATTACGTTTATCAGGAGTTGGTAAAAACTCATAAAGTTGTACGCCGTTTTTCAAAAGCTCTTTTCGGTAACGACCATAAAATGCATGAACCACAGCAACATCATTGGCTTTAAATGAATTTGTTAAAACACGAACTTCTACCCCTTCTTTGGCGAGGGTACTTAAAATTTTAGCGCCTTGCTTTTCAGGAATAAAATAAGCAGAAATCAAATCAACATTGCTTTCTGGTTTTTCCAAATGATTAATCAATTGGAAATTCAAATGCTCTTCTTTTTTTGCTTTTGACTTAATTTTATCAGGGGAGTCTTTTACAACCTCTGCCTTCACCCAGTCAAACTGAATGTTATGGTCTAACCATTTATCAAAAGCATGCGATCTAGACGTTAAATTGAGAAAGTTTTGAACAGTGGCTTGTTGATAGTGAGCATCTAGTTGTTCTTTCAAACTTTCATATCGTAAACGGTGTTGTTGAGCACTGACAATACTCTGGACTGAGTATGCATATTCATGATTCCAGTAGTCATCAAAAGAATTTACGATGTCATCAACAGCAGCACCGACTAACATGACATCGACATCAGAGAATTGATAACTATCACTAACGTTATAATACTGATTTGTCATATTACGCCCACCAATAAGCGCAACCTGATTATCGGCAATAAAACTCTTATTATGCATACGATGATTGATACGCTTTAAGTCTAATAGCATATCCATCGCACGGTATTTACGAAAACGGTATGGGTTAAATAATTTAACTTCAATATTTTTATGTTGAGAAAGGGCCAGTAAAACACCTTCCATCTTTTTAGCATTATTATCATCAATCAATAAACGCACTTTAACGCCACGATCGGCAGCACGAATAATGGCATGTAAAGCTAAAGCACCGACCTTATCGTTATCCCAAATATAGTACTGTAAGTCTAAAGTCTTCTCGGCTTTATCAATCAACCTTAAACGAGCTGCGAGAGCTTCTAACGGATCATTTAAAATGTGGTAACCCGTTAAATTTGGATTTTGCTCACGTAAAGGTGTAATAATTTTTGCAAGTGAAGTTTGAGATGTATCGATATCACGCGCGTATTGAACTGGTTCAACCCGATGTTTAGGTAGCGTGCTACAACCTGTCAAAGTTACAGCAAAACTTGAACAGACAATTAAAGAAGCTTTGATCAAAAAGCCTTTAGCCTGTTGATGAGTTTGAAGCTGTTTGGAATGAGAGGATTGTGCCATAATCAATACATACGATAAGGTGAGCTAGAGTATAATTCGTGCATATTGAAAGATAAATATTGAATTTGATTACTAGCAATCAATATAAGATAAGTCGAGAATCGTAATGTGGAACCCAAATTCAATCATCTTTTGTTTTTACTTTATTTTTTCAATACTTGCCTTATGGGGAATTGTCGAAGCTTGGGTTCATCAATCGCGTACCGAGACGATTCATCCATTTAAAGCTTTTGTTCACTTACTTGCTTTTTATCTATCTTATCTTCTTATTCCACTTTGGTTCTTTAATTTATATGCAGGTTGGATGGGGTATTACTCAATTCATCAGACTATTTTTATATTTTTATTAAGCGGTATTCTCATTTATGCGCGTTTTATAGAACCGCATATGGTACGTGTCGATGTTCATCAGTATCGTTTGAATCCAGACCGCCGTTTTAATAAGCCTGTAAAAGTTGCTTTAATTGCCGATTTACATATAGGTTTATTTTCTGGCCATGAGCGACAACTCAAAATCATTGTGAAAAAACTCAATGAACAAAAGCCAGACCTAGTGGTTGTGGCAGGAGACTGGACTTATGAGCCAGAAGATAAGTTGGTGCAAGAATTGAGCGTACTCAAAGATATTCAGGCCCCTGTGTATTCTGTTCCTGGAAATCACGATGAACAATATCCAGGGCCTCCTATTCAACAACTATTAAAAGATGCGCTTCACTACAATGAGGTTATGGATATTGAAGGGAAAATTGTTGAATTTGATGAATTTCGTTTAATTGGTATTGGTGATCTTTGGGCTGGGAAAACCGATATGCGTTCAATGCCAGACTTACCTCAAGATAAGCCTTGGTTAATTTTGTCCCATAACCCCGATACTGTAGATATGGTTCCCAAATTACCTAATCGCCCCTTAATGTTATCTGGACATACTCATGGGGGACAGGTCGAACTTCCTTGGGTAACCAACTATATTATGAAAAAAGTATCAATCTTAGGTCATAAACGTGGCTTTTATTCACATGAACATGCTGATGTTTTCGTCACCGTAGGAACGGGTATGGTTGGAATACCATTAAGATTTCGGGTGCCGCCTACTATTGATATTATTGAGCTTGTATAAAATAAAAAAGCCAATCACAAAGGATTGGCTTTTTTATAATTAGAAACCTAAGGAATAATGACGATTGCAACACGACGGTTAATTGCCCGATTTTCATTGGTTGTATTCGGTACATAGGGTTGAGTTGAACCACGCCCAATAACGTAAATATTTTCCTTTTTAAAACCATGAGTCAAGAAAAGGTTCGCAACACTTTGCGCACGTTCTTCAGATAACTTTTGGTTGTATTCAGGATTACCTACATCGTCAGTGTGACCAACAATTTTTAATTTATTCAAATCATATTTATTCAATTGATTTGCTAAACGTGTGAGCTCTGCCTCATGACTTTGTTTTAATGTTGCGTCATTAAAATCAAATAATAAGCGTTCTGGTAAACCTAGAGTCCAACCTTCATTAGTAAGTACAAAACCCTCTTTTTTTAGCATTTTTACTTGACGATATTTCAAAGGACCAAAACTCAAGCAGCCTGCAAGCGCAATGCACAGCAATGCAATAAAGGAGAGTTTCAAAGATCTTGTATTCATAAATTAGCCTAAATTTAATTCTCTGGTTTATAAATAAACCAATGTTGCTCAGAAGTCTTAGCCTTATACATCGCTTGATCTGCTTGCATAATAAAATCTTCTGGACTAGACGCAAATTGGGATAAAGCAATCCCTACACTAAAACTGAAATAAATCGTTTGATCATTTAGATGCAAAGGTTCTTTACAGCTTTCGAGTAAATTTTCAGCAATAGATATTAAATGATCAGCATGCGTAATGGAATGCAAAATAACCGCAAATTCATCTCCGCCTAAACGGGCAATAAAGTCTTGATGACGTAAGCGCGTTTGTAACCTTTTCGCCATCTCTTTCAAAACTTCATCACCAGCTAAGTGTCCGAACTGATCATTAATTGATTTAAAGTTGTTGTTATCTATGAACAATAAGGCCGACTTGTTGTCAAAATCCTTATCTTCAAACATATCTAACAATATTTGATAAAAATAATGTCTATTCGGTAATAAAGTAAGCTGGTCATGATGGGCTTGAAAAGATAATTTACGATTTTCCTTTTGCAGTTGATTATCCCAAATCTGAATTTCTTCAAGTAACTCATTAAATACGGTATTTAGATCTTGAAACTCTTTAATTCGGTTATAAGGAAAACGAAGGTTATAAGCTTTTTGTTCACTTACGATTTGAGCAATATTTGTGAGTGGATAAATCGCTTGCATAATTTGACGATAAGTCAAATTCACTGACCACCATAAAGCACAAACAATAAATAACATTGCAATCGCAAGACCGACCATAATCATCTTTAAAAATTGCAGTATTTTTTCAGAGCTACCAAAAAGTGTAAGTTCACCTACATTTTGTTGATGATGATAAATTGTTAAATGTACCGGCTCATTCAAAAACCAGTGATCAAACCATTTCTCTAATACTGAAGTTTGACTCGATAATTTAAAGCTTTGTGCAATTAAATGATGTTCAGAATCATAAATATGAATTGCTCGAATAGAATGATCATTTGTATATTCATTTAAAATCTGTTCTATCGTGATCTTGTCATTAAATACGACAGCTGGCTGAATACGCTCTAGAAGCGTATGGCTGAGTAACTGCAAATTCTGCTTTGCATAAGTTTCCATAGTAAAAACGGAAATAGATACAAAGGTAAAAGAACAAATAAAAAAAGTAATAGCAAAAATCGTAAATTGAGACTTTCTAAAAAGAGCATGTAGAGAAGTGGACTGATACAACTTAGATATCATAGCCCTTACTCCGCATTCTTAGCCAAGAGTAATACCCTTGGGTCAATATGGACCTTGGAGTGGCTTAATGCATCTAAGTTAACTTTAAAAGTGGTGTAATTATTTTGGTCATATAAGCAAAAGATACTACCAACTTCACATTCTGGATTATTAATACTTAAAGAAAGCAAAGAACGATATGGATAATTTTGAATTAAATTTTGTTGCTGCTGAGGAGAGGTTGTAGAGAAATAAACAGCTTGGCAATGCGACTTAGGAAAATCTTTAGCATTAACCGTTTGTACACGATAGTTATAAGATAATTGCTGAATATAAGACTGAAAAGTAGAAGTAATTGAAGCATTATCAATTACACAAAGAGTAGGAGTGCTTACATTCTCCCATTTGCTATAACTTAAAATAGATAAAGTCAGAACATAGAAATTATGTTTTGAATTGGCATACGCAGGCCCACTCGTAGCAAACACTACAAGTATGCAGAATAATACTTTCTTAGCGGAGTGCCACATGGTGAGTTAATGCCAAATCAATTGCACGAATAATCTATTCTACATGAAGTTGATTAACTAAAAAAAGTTTAATATCTCATCTAATTTTGACTAAAAAGCCTAAAAAATGATCGGTTGATGCGTGGGGTGTTAAAAAGGTATTGCAAAGGTAAGTTAATGGTCTATAATGCACATCCATCGGCGGTGATGCAGATAGAAACTTGTTGAAAAACAGTTACTTGAGATTAAGTTGGTTGCTTTAAGTGATGAATTTGATGTTAAGTTGGTTTGAAAGATAAGTTTTAAAAATATCGAAATTACCTGTTGACTTTTAAGAGATTAAGAGTAATATAGCCGACCTAGCTTGCTGGTGACGAACCAGGAAGAAGATCATTAAGAGAATTGAAGAACAACTTGTGTGGATTTTTACTGATTGATTAATCGAAATAATTTTCATTGATTGATTGGTTTAAATTACTCGAAGTTTATTTGAGCGAAATTTAAGTCAGTAATTGATGAGCCAGAATTGGCACCTTGTCTATAAATAAGGTGCAAAATGATTTTAACTGAAGAGTTTGATCATGGCTCAGATTGAACGCTGGCGGCAGGCTTAACACATGCAAGTCGAGCGGGGAAAGGTAGCTTGCTACTGGACCTAGCGGCGGACGGGTAATTTCGATATTTT
>NZ_JEYB01000047.1:0-29635 GCF_000582255.1 Acinetobacter sp. 1566109
CATGTGAGAGTAAGTCATCGCCAGCTCATTATTCTAAACACCCCCAACTAAAATTGGGGGTGTTTTTTTTATGGGCGGGAAAATAAGAAAATTCTAGAAAACTCAGTTCTTAAAAAAACAAATTTACACGGTTGTCCTGCTTCAGAGATATAGAGAGTTAACTTTAATTAAGAAAAACCTTATAAGAATAATTATTTTAGCTGCCTGCGTGCATGTTTAAGGGCAGTGCGTAGACCTTCTTCCAGAGTGGGATGATAAAAAGGTTTCTCTAAAATATCATTTAAAGTTAATTCTTCACCAATGATCCAACTTAAGAGATGAGCCATATGTTCTGTCGCCTCAGTAAATAACTCGGCACCAAGTAGTTTATGGCTTTCTCGCTCTATATAAACTTCAATAGCTCCTTTATTTTTTCCAAGAATAATAGCTCTTCCTTGTCTTTCGTAAGATGCTTCACCTGTGACAAAATCTATTCCATTGTCTTTTAGTTGTTTATAACTTTGTCCCACAATTGCCATTTCTGGATGACTAAATACTATGCCTAATGGAGTAAGAGTCTTAACTGAATTAACCTGTGGATAATTCAAACAGTTATAAACAACTTTTTTACCTTCATGTGCAGCTTCATGCTGTAATGGCGTTGAAGTATAAGCGTCCCCAGCAATAAAAATTGGATAGTTATCTAGCTGTTTTGTTTTCGCATTTATAGGCAATAACTTAATATTCTGAAATGATTTATCAATATTCTCTAGTTTTAAGTTATCTAATAAGCTTGAACGGCCTGTCGCGGATAGCACATACTCAGTTTGAAGAGACTTTTCTTCTCCATTGATTCTATAATTTAATATAACGCCACCAGAAGTAGACTTAACTTCGGCTGGTAATGTCTCAAATAAAAAGTTTAATTCTTTGCTTAGCTCTTCTTGAGCAAGTTGCTGTAATTTAGAGCTAGTAAATATTCCAATTCTTTTACTACGAGCAAATATAGTTGTTTCCACGCCTAATCGATGCATAGCTTGTGCGATCTCAAGAGCAATTACTCCACTTCCAATAACTGCAAGAGACTTAGGTAGAGTATCTAATTCAAATATTTGGTCTGTGGTAATAAGGCGATCTCCTAATTCTTGTTTCCATGTTTGATCATAATTAGGAGTAGAACCAACTGCCAGAATAAAGCTTTTTGATTGATATTGTTTCCCATTTACTTCAATAGTTTCTGAATCAATAAAATGGGCTTTACCTGAAATTTTATGTTCAGTTGGCCATTGGTCTACATCTTTGAGAGTCGCCTTTGTAAAACGGTCACGTAAGTTTCTTACATGTTTCATAACCTGATCAGTATTAATGTCTACAGAAGCATTTAACCCAACTTCTTGAGCATTTTGGAGGTCATGCATACGATTTGCTGTAGAGATGAGGACTTTACTTGGCATACACCCTACACGTGCGCAAGTTGTATCCCATGGCCCATCATTGATAATTAAAATATTATTGGTATGTTTAACAGCCTCTTTATATGCGCTAATACCAGCAGTACCTGCGCCAATGATAATTATATCGAACATTATAAATCCTAATATCTATAAATTTTTCATTTAATAAGTTACATAATAAAACACAATGTAATTTATGTTTACAGAGTATGGTGAATATGATTACACTAATAATATAAATAATTAAAAAATCTTATACCTTTAGGAAAGATTGGGGAAATGAAAAGTATGTATAAAAAGCAACTTACCTTAAAGTTGTCTGCTATTGCTGTGTCAATTATGTTGGCAAGTTGTGGCGGTGGAGGTGGTGATGGTTATTATCAGAATGGTTCATCAAATAGTAATAATTCCTCATCTGGAGGCAATACTAGCGGTTCTGAACAAACGACTGCTACAGCTTTAAAGATAGAACTAGATAAATTATCAGTTGCTGCAACGAATGACACTTTAACAGTTACTGTTAGAGCTTTAGATATAAATAAAGGTGGCGTTGCTGGCGCTAAAGTTAGATTGAAATTAGAAGATCCAACAAATAACGTAACTATAGAAGGAGCATCAATTCAAACTACAGATGCAGCAGGTAATGCTGTATATATTATAAAGACACCAAAAACATCGAGTTCAATAAATGATTTGGTGAAAAATGGTTTTAAATTAATAGCCTACACGAATAATGATACTCTTACGCAAGAACAGACTGTAACAGTAACAGGTAGTAATAGCACTACAGAAGCTGATACTACGAGTATTGTATTGTTTGATGCTACAAAGACCTCATTAAATGTTAGAGGTGATCAGACAACTGTTACATTAACAGCTGTAGATGCAAATGGTGCAACTCTAGCAAATCAAGCGATTACACTTAAAGTTAGAAATTCTGTTTTAAATGGTGTCAAATTTACTCCTAATGCGACACAAACTGATGCAAATGGTCAGATCAGCTATACTTTATCTTTTAGTGAAAATCAAAGATCTTCATCATATAGTGCTGCACAATTTGTGACAGATGATCTTGTTTTAGAAGCTAATTTTGGGCAATCAACAAAAGTTTATACGTATAAACTCGATGTTGTTAATTCTGATGTACCAGTAGCAGTAGGCGCTATTTCTGTAGCATATAATCCGACCACAATGGAAGACTCTAGTGATGGGGTTTACTACTATAAAAATATCTCAGTACAAGTGACTGATGTTGACGGTAAGCCAATACCAAATCAAGACGTAACAATGGGCGTTAATGCGCTTGCTTATTATAAGGGGCAATTTGCTTTTGTTGACACGTCTACTCCTGCAGATGGTAAGCCAGATGAATATTTACCTATTACTAGAGCTGCATGTACTTCACCAGTTCAAGCCGTAAATATTAATGGCGAGGTTGTTAATCAATTAAAGCCGCTGAAAGAAAATTCTACAGTTCAGGTAGTATCGTATATTAATAGTTCAGGTACTACTGCAACTAATAATAAATATACAACAGATGGAAATGGTCGTTTTGATCTTAAGATTCAATACCCTAAAATTTATGCATCTTGGTTAACTGTTCAGTTAACGGCTAAATCTACAGTTTCGGGAAGTTTAATTAAAGGATCTACATCTTTGACTTTAGGTTATTTAACTAAAGATGTTACTGTAAGTGATCTTATTGCTCCGAATATATTAAGTCCATATGGAATAGATCCAAACTGTTCAAATGGTAATTAATATAAAAAGAAGCAGCATTTAAGCTGCTTCTTTTTTTAGAGTTGTGTTCCCATACTTACACCTACGGTAGGCCGGACCTGCATAGATGAGCATGCACTAAGAATAAGACAACTGACCAATAAAAATATAAGTTTATTCATAAGAGAACTGAGAAATTTAAAATGATTTAAATACTTTAGCTGAAGACCGTTTTTATATCTGTTGAATTGATGCAGTTGTATATATTTTTTTTATTAAAAAAGCTCTATCTTTAAATAAAAATAAAGCTTTTAGTAATTGTATTCAAAGAATTAATCGTCTAACAAATCCATTTGTTTTGCTAATTGATAAAGATTGTTTGAGCGGTTTCCTGTTCGGCAAAACATGAGAACAGGTTTTGGAAGTTCATTATAGTGATTTGCAAAAGTACGGACATCAAGCTCAGTAATTTGACCTGCGACTACAGGTTGGTAAACGTAATCTAGTCCTGCCTGACGTGCTGCTTCTTCAATTTGAGCGCTTGTTGGTTGTTCTGGACCGCCTTCCATATCCGGACGGTTATTAATAATAGATTTAAAGCCTTTTTCTACAACTTGATCTACATGTTCTGGACCAATTTGACCTGCGAAACCAACATTATCTGACATTTCGTCACTCCAAAATTTAATAAAACCTCTTATGCTGTATCATAGCATTAAGCTTAACCTGAGATACAAGACACTAAAACGTTGT
Organism: Acinetobacter sp. 1566109; assembly: GCF_000582255.1. Taxonomy (NCBI): domain Bacteria; kingdom Pseudomonadati; phylum Pseudomonadota; class Gammaproteobacteria; order Moraxellales; family Moraxellaceae; genus Acinetobacter; species Acinetobacter sp. 1566109. Next base: position 3,906 of record NZ_JEYB01000047.1, read on the forward strand.
TCCTACATAGATAAAAGTTATGTAAAAGAACAACCATAGATTTTTAAAAGGCGATCAGGATGTTTTTTGTAAATTCATTACTTCGACCATAATGCCACGGAGCACATATGCACGCTTATACGGTTGAGCCTTTATATGTTCCATGTGATCAGGAAATGATCGCAGCTGACTTTTATATTCCAAAAACAAATAATAAATCTGCGGTAATTATCATGGCACATGGTTTTGCCGGATTGCGTCAATTCAAGCTTATCCAATATGCACAGCGTTTTGCACAGGCAGGCTATGCTGTGATTTTATTTGATTATCGATATTGGGGTGGGAGTACAGGTAAGCCCCGAGAAATGATTTCTATCAATTCTCAATTAGAGGATTGGAAGACCATAATTCAATACGCCTCCACCTGTAAGCTTATCGATAATAGACGGATTGTATTGTGGGGAACATCTTTAAGTGGTGGATATGCTCTAAGTTTAGCTTCTGAATTAAAAAATATTCAGGCTATTATGGTACAAATTCCTTACGTTGATGGTGCTGAAACAGCAAAACTATATCCATTACAGCGTTATCCCCAAGCTTTAAAGTTGTCGAGCCAAGATTATATGGGTTCTAAGATGGGCCTTAATCCCAAGAGATTACCTGTTGTTGACCAATTTAAATTATGTTTTATGCCAACAGCAGATAGTTACTATGGGTATTTGTCGATTGTAAATCCAGATTATTATTGGAGTGGCGAAGTCCCTGCGCGCGTTTTTTTTAATTTGATGCGTTACCGTCCAATTCAACTCGTCCGTCAGATTAATATCCCAGTTTTATTTATTGCTGCTCAGCATGATTCTTTAATTCCAATTGAGTCTAGTCGTGAAGCTGCGACCAATATTGCTCCTTTTGTGAGTTATCATGAGTGGGATATGAAACATTTTGATATCTATCACGGCGCATGGTTTGAAAAAGCAGTGACGACCCAATTAGAATTTTTACATCAACATATAGGAGTGATGTAAATGATTATTGTATGTGCATCGTGTGGTGCAAAAAATAGAGTTCCAGAGGAAAAACTTAGTGCGCAACCGAGTTGTGGCCAATGCCATCAGCCATTACTTCCGCTTGCACCGATTGAGTTAAATGAACAAAACTTTAGTAACTATATCACGAATAGTGATCTACCTATTTTGATAGATTTATGGGCAGAATGGTGCGGACCTTGTAAAATGATGGCGCCACATTTTGCGCAAGTAGCAAAACAGAATCCACGTGTTATTTTTGCCAAGATTAATACTGAAGAATCTCCTCGCTTAAGCCAAGCATTTAATGTGAGAAGTATTCCTACCCTTGTATTAATGAATAAAACCACAGAAGTTGCTCGAATGAGCGGCGCATTACGTGCTCCTGAATTGCAGCAGTGGCTAGATCAACAACTTCAAACGAATTTCGGGAGCTAAGGTGTCAGAAGCTTATACCAAACCAGAAGGAATTTTATCCTTACAAACGATTGCCATGCCAGCAGATACAAACTGGAGCGGTGATGTGTTTGGTGGGTGGATCGTGTCACAAATGGACTTGGCTGGAGCAATTCACGCTGAGCGTTTTAGTCGTGGACGTTGTGCCACGATTTCCATTAATCAGATGACCTTTTTGGTTCCGGTAAAAGTAGGCTTTGTGATTAGCTGCTATACCAAAATCTTAAAAGTAGGTAATACCTCTATTCAAATGCAAATTGAAGTTTGGGATAGTCATGATGATTCTCGTGCCCCAATTCGTATTACCGAAGGGGTGTTTACCTTTGTTGCTGTTGATGTAAAAGGTAATAAGCGACAAATTCCTGAAGAAGCGAAGCAGAAGTTTTTAGAAACTCAATAAAACATTTAAAGCCTGAATATAAGTATTCAGGCTTTAATTTTTAAAACTAAAACATTGTATTAGAGTTTTTACTTTGTTCGGGAATGTTTTGTATAACATCCCAGTGCTCTACAATTTTTCCATTTTCTACACGGAAAATATCAACAATTGCTCTGCCTCTATCTTTGTCATTTTCCGTAGAGTGGACGTGTAAAACTACCAGATTACCTTCAGCGATTGCGCGCTTAATTTCATTTTTTGCTTGTGGATTTTTTTTGAATTTCTCAGTAAAGAAATTCACGAAAGGAGCCTTCCCATCAGGAACGTTGGGATTGTGTTGGATATATTGATGACCAATATAACGGTCGGCATATTCTTTAACTTGATGTTTTAAAAAGACACCTTCATAAAAGTCGACTACTATTTTTTTATTTTGGGCACTTATTTTATCGATTGACTCAGTTTTTGTTTGAACAATTTTATTGGTTTTATTTGTGGGTTCGGCAGCGTGAGTCGTCACAGCTGTAAATATAAAACTGGTAAATAACGATGATAGGATCAGTATTTTTTTCATTGTGACCTCAAGATATAAAGTTATAGTTTTATATCTTGAGGTAAATATCAATCTAAAAATATTTTAGATTAGTTATCATTTCTTACGTTTAGGTAACCATGCCCACAGCATTTGACATTGAATCGGTTCATTACCCGCATCATCAATAACGGTAACTGGAATAACAAGTTCACCTTTCTCATGATCAGCAATATATTTTTGCTGTTCTGCAGTGAGAGTCGCTGTTGCTGTCAAACCACCTTCAACAACTTTTAAATAATCAACATGTAATGATTTGATTAATAAAATGCGGTTATCAGGAATATGTAAACCCGTTAAAAAACCTGTTGCAGTCTCTGCTAAAAGTGCCATTGCTGCCGCATGTACACCTTTAATATGATTCTGCATGTTTTTCTGGTTCTCTAAGCGAACAGTTACATGGTTTACATCTACTTCTAGATAGCGAATATTTGCTGTACCCACCATTGGCACAATACGGCCAAATGCCTTGCTCCAAAGCGTACTTCGAACACCTTTAGGAAATTTTGAAGTTGCTTTTACCAGTTTTAATAGTCGATTGGATTGAGACATGGGATTACCTTAACTTTGAATGTCGCTAAAAGATATTAATCTTTAAAGTTATTAAACTGTAATGGCACACCGAATTGTTGTTCACGTAAAAAAGTCATGACTTGTTGCAAAGTGTCACGTTTTTTATCGGTCACACGGATTTTGTCGCCTTGAATAGAAGATTGCACTTTAACGCCGCTTTCTTTAATGGCTTTATTAATTTTTTTTGCTGTATCAGAGTCAAGACCATCTTTAAGCTTAATGACTTGTACAAAATTTTTACCTGACGCAGCAGCTTTTTGTGGATCAAGTGCCTGCACATCAATTTTACGTTTATAAAAATGATTTTCTAACATGTTATAAACTTGTTCACACTGGAAATCACTTTCTGTGCTGATTTTAATCTCTTTATTTTTTTCATTTAATTCGATAGAAACATCGTGACCACGGAAGTCAAAGCGTGTTGCAATCTCTTTTTGTGTGTTTTGAACCGCATGATTAACTTCAAATAACTCTAATTCAGAAACAATATCGAAAGAAGGCATAGTTTAGACCTTTACAAAGTGAAAGAATATTTGAGATGCTAAGAGGGTTTTCTTCATTTGCCAAGTGTTGTTTACATCAAAGGAGTGCACAATGATCCGTAAACAAGAAATTACAACATTTGAGTTCCCAGAAAACGCTGTTATCTGGGATGTCCGTGATTCAAGTGCTTATGCAGAAGGGCATGTTAAAGGTGCGGTAAGTCGCCCGATTAATGATTTAAATGCTGATATTTTGAACCAGGTCGCTGCGGATCAGCCGATTTATATTTTATGTGGTGGTGGTAGCAAAGCTCCTCGTGCAGCTGAGAAACTAGAAGACTTAGATGCCTCGCGTGAATATGTCGTGCTGATGGGGGGGACGCGTGCAGCTCGTGATGCAGGTTTACCTCTAGAGCAGGGCGCATAAAAAAAGCACCTTCGGGTGCTTTTTTATTGGAACAAAATTTTCTCAAGTGCACTATTGAGATTGGAAATAAGGTTTTTTCGGTTTAACTTTCTTTTGAAAGCGCTCGGCACTTAATTTCTTTAATAGGCTTTGTGGAACAGGACAAGTCTCACCTAAAATTTGGGCTACAAGTATTTCACTGCAAAGCGGTGCAAATAAAAAACCTTTTGAACCTAGACCTGCAAAGGTAGAAATACGGCTTTCACTCTGCATTTTGCCTACAAGTGGGAAATAATCTGGACTTTGAGCACGCACAGCTGCTCGACCTTGCCATTGTTCTACAGGTGGTAATTGTTTTGCATAAGTAGGGAAGACACTGTGGATTAATTCAAAGTTATGCATATGATCGTCAAGCTGTACTTCTTGATCTTCTCGGTTTGGATAGAAAGATGCCCCTAAAATGAGTTGAGAAGAGTTAAGCTGCATGCAGTAACCACCATAGCTATACGCTTCATGCAAAGGTAGAGGTCCAAAAGAATTATCAACCCAGCTCACTTGTCCACGTATTGGCTTTAAAGGGGGATAGTTCTCAAATAAAGCGGCACTTTCTCGGGCACAGCACACCACAACATGATCTGCCTCTGCAATGATTTCGTCATTCGTTTTTAATTGAACTTTATTTTCAAAAGAAACAAGTGCTGTGATATTGGCAATTTTTAACTCAATACCTGAATGCTGCAAAATTTCATCACGTAACTGGTGTGGAGAAACTGCTCCGGCCTCACTTAATACAATGTGTGGATAGTCCGATTCAAGTGAGCTTGTTTGATGTGTAACAATATCAGCAGGATATTGATCAGCAAGATCGAGAAGATCTTGGGCATTTTTTAATGCCATTTGCTGTATTTGAATTGGGCGAAATGCTTGAAAGTTTTTATAGAAATTCAGTGCATGTTGCCAGCTTAAAGTCATTAGATGCTCATGACTTTGTTCAATTGGGCATAATTTTGGATTGAGTAATGCTAAAGGGTTGCCAGAAGCTCCAGATAAAGGCGCTGTACGCTCGAATAGAGTAACTTGGTGCCCACGTTCAGCAAAAGCCCATGCTGCGCTTAAACCAGCAATCCCTGCGCCAATAACGGCAATATGCTGCTGTGTAAAATTGAAAGTATGGTTATCTGGTTCTAGTGCAGTATCTTCACTTAAAGGTGCTTTCCAAACTGCTTTAAGCATTTCACGTTTATGCCCGAAACCGCGAGGACGTGAAATATCAATGCCATGCGCTTTTAGTCCACGTTTGAGAACACCAGCTACACTAAACGAGGCAAAGGTAGTGCCATAATCAGAAAGACGTACAATATTATTTAAAACGTTTTGTTCCCACATGTCTGGATTGTATGAAGGTGCAAATCCATCTAGGAACCAAGCATTCACTGCTTTCGTTTTTACCATACTTGGAAAAATATCTTGCGCATCTCCTAGCCATAGGTCGATACTAAAACGTTCTTCTGGAAAATTAAAACGATGGCAACCTGCGATAGGCAAGGGATATTGTTCAATAAGTTGTTTCGCAAGTGGCTTAAGTTCATCCCATACATCGAGTGCACGGATGAGATCTGCTTTGCTTAAAGGAAATTTTTCTACGCTAATTGCATGTAAATGGCTGTGGTTATTAGGACGGACCTGTTGCCAAAGCTGCCAGAGTGCAAGAATATTTAAACCAGTGCCAAAACCGGTTTCTCCTACACTAAAATATTCAAAGTCTTGTAAATGGGCTAATCGTTCTGATAGGTCATTGCCATTTAAAAATACATGTCTTGTTTCGAGCAGACCATTATCTTTAGAAAAATAGACATCACCAAATTGTTTGGAAATGGGAACCTCAATACCATCAATAGATTCCCAATCCAGCTCAGCAGTTTGTATACGGTTTGATTTGTTCATTCGGTTTAATAAGTCGCTCAGAATTACCACTGACGACGACGTTTGGTGTAAACATAACTAGCGATAAAGAAACCAAGTAGTACGCCGCCTGCTAGTGTTACTGCGCCATATAAGAACATTTGAGCACTACGTTCACTTTGTAAAACTTGTACCTGAACAGACAAGTTATCGTTCTTTAGCTGTAACTCTTGGTTTTGTGCAAGTGCTTCAAGATTTGCATGTTCTAGCTGTTTTAGACGAGATGCCTGATCTTGAACTAAAGCTTTGATTTTTGCATCTTGCTGCTGCTTATTTTTTGCGATTTGTTCTGCGGTAAGCGGCTGTGCTGTAGTTGCCGCCGTTGTAGCGGTCGGTTTGGCTACAGTTGCAGAAGTAGGCGCTGGTTTAGGCGCCTGAGTTGAAGGCACAGTAGATGGTGTTGCTGGCGTCGCAGCAGGTTCAACTGCTCCGGCAGTTGAACAGATCAAACACAAGCCAAGAAAGCTTTTGGTTGCAAACTGCATGCGTTTACCCTTTTGGAAATGCTTTATTAAACGGTTTGACATCAATATGGCTATAAATGCCTTCTTTCAAAAATGGTTCTTCTTTTAACCATTCATCTAAAGCTTCACGGCTATCAAACTCTACAATCATAGTACTACCGTAAAAACCAGCCTGTGGATCATTCGGATCTTTTGGCATAGCTCCAGCGGCAACAAGACGACCTTCATCATCAAGTTTTTGTAAACGTTCGATATGTTGAGGGCGTACTGCTAAACGTTTCTCTAGAGTTCCTTCGTTATCGGTACAGCTTAGAACAAAAAAAGGCATGTCATCGTATCTCTATAATCAAACCGAAACCACATTAAGCATCTGTTGACTTAAAATGTTTGCGTAAAATAATGAACTGAATAATGATAAATGAAAACATGACGATCATGTCACCAAATGCCGTAAATTCACCCCAATATTTTCCGCCATGAAATAAAAACGCGAAGAAAATATGTAAACCGGACATGACGACAAACATAGCTGCCCAAGCGAAATTTAAATTTTTCCAACCTTTTTCACTTAGCTCTAAAATTGGATCGAATAAACGTTTAATGAGAGGTTTACGTTCCTTACCAAACCAAGGTGAAACTAAGAAAGCACCAGCAAATACTAAGTTCAAAATTGCAGCTTTTAAACGAATATAAAAATCATCGCTTAACATGAGTGTAATGCCACCAAAAATAACTGTCATAAACAGTACAATCCACTGCTGTTTATCTAGGCGGAATTTTTGAATGATGAACAAAGCACCATACACGATAAGCATTGAAATAATTAAGCCTGTTGTAGCGACCAGAATATTATTGTTATTTACACCGCCAGCGGAACCGATCAATTTTAGCAACGGGTGATGAGCATTCGCAGGATCAACGGTTTTATATAAATAGAAGAAAATAATTAATGGAACAAAGTCCAGAAGTGCTTTCATGTTAGAGTATCTGATCAGGTTTGGTGAATGGCATAGTATAAAAGATGCAAGGCATAGATTTACATACACATAGCAATATTTCTGATGGAACTTTGTCTCCGGAATTACTGGTGCAAGCTGCTGTGGATGTGAAGTTGCATACCTTGGCGCTTACTGATCACGATACAATGGATGGCTTACAGCGTGCAAAGAAAGCTGCGCAAACCCATGATTTAAAAATTATTTCTGGTGTCGAGATCTCAAGCCAATGGTCTAGACCAAGCACAAAAAAAAGCTATGGCGTGCATATTGTGGCTTTAAACATGCAAGATGAAGCACCAATTTTGGAAGCATTAGAACAACAAAAAAGAATTAGAGCACAAAGAGCAGAAGTTATTTGTGAACTATTAAAAAAGTGTATTGGCTTTGATATTTATCAGGATGTACTTGATAAAGTTGAAAATCAACCAGACCGTATTACCAGAACACACATTGCCAAAACCTTAGTTGAAAAGAATGTAGTGAGTCGTCCTCAACAAGCTTTTGACCGTTTTTTAAAAGAAGGTAAGCGTGCCTTTGTAAAGTTTGAAGGCTTGGGCTTAAAAGAAACGATAGAGGTTATTCATAATAGTAAAGGTTTGGCAGTTTTAGCTCATCCATCTCGTTATGATTTATCTGCAACTAATACACGCTATTTGATTGAGTTATTTGCGAGTTGTGGTGGTGACGCCGTAGAGTTGCCGCCACCTGTAGATCCTTTATCTACTCGCCAAATGATTGATCGTATGATTGATCAGCATCATCTGGCGGTTTCAATTGGCAGTGATTTTCATGGTGAAAATATGCCATGGATTAAATTAGGTAATACGCCTAAACCAAAGAGTGATCAGTTGGGTATTTGGGAACGTTTTCTCTAATAATGTCCTAGAGTAAGTTGTTATCTTGAGCTTGAATTGGAGGAGGTGTTGGTTTACCCAGCGTTCCTAAAAGTTCAATTTCGATACTCCGGACCATTGCATCTAATGGTAAATCATTACTTTGAGTACCAAAAGGTTCTTCAATTTCAGAGCTTAGGGCATCTAGACCTAAGAAGGTATATGCCAAAATTCCAACCAGTAAAGGTGTTGCTAAGCCAAGCAAAGAACCTAAGCTAAATGGCAACATAAAACAGAAAAAGTAAACAGTGCGGTTGAGCAAGACTGAATAAGCAAAAGGAATAGGAGTATTTGCAATACGGTCACAGCCAGTCTGTACAACACTTAAATCTGCAACATTTTTATTCATTTGAGCATAAATAATATCTGAGATTTCACCTTCTTTAAGCGCTTGTAATAACTCCCATTGAATAAGACTGAGCGTATATTGCGGCGCATTATTTTGTTGGTATAGCTGAGTCAATGCTTGTTGACTCATACCACTGGTTTGTATTAATTCGGTTGGGTTGGCCGTTTGGCGGCGTAAACGGTCACGTAACACATTTGCAAACACAATAACGTGATGAATGACTCGTTCACGACGGGCTTGAGTTAAAATACGACAGTCGCGGTCAAAGTGACGTGAAGTCGCAATGAGTACACCCCATAGTTTCCGTGCTTCCCACCAGCGGTCATAACACGCCGTATTTTTAAAGCCTAGAAAAATAGAAAGTACGACGCCAATTAAAGTGAAGCCAACTAAAGGAATTTCTGGAAAACGGTAGAGATTAATATATTCAACCCCACCAATGATTGCCGAAATCAGCATTACCACCCCTAAAGAGGGCAAAATTTTTGGTAATATCGTCCCTCGCCAAGAGAATAAAACTTTAAAAATACTGGGCTGTTCACGAACAATCATTTTATTTTAAACGTCGCTATTTTTGTTTTTGATATTCTAAGCTTAGTGATGCTTTGTCAATATCATTGAACGGCTATTGAAGTAGGGTTGAGCAGTTGTTGTTCAGCAAATGAAAAGCTACCTTCTGGCGAGATAATAAAATGGTCCAGTAGACGAATTTCTAAAAGCTGACAGGCCTGTTCAAGTTGCTTTGTGAATTTAATATCTTCGCGAGAGGGCTGTGCGGAACCAAAAGGATGGTTATGTGCGATTACCAATTGGCAAGCATGCTGTTGTAAAGCATAACGTAAGGTTTGATTCACTGAAACGGCGCAGTGTTGAACTGAACCAAAAAATAACTTTTTAAAATGTATTTTTCTCAACTCGGCATCTAAGCAAAGTACCGCAAAAACTTCCTGTTTTTCACCTTTTAACTCATAACGCAGATAATCTAGAACTAAATGAGATGAATGAAGGCTTAGTTCAGTTTGACTAAAATGATAGTCGAGATAACGCCGTCCGAGCTCTTTTACGGCCAGTAATTGTGAATACTTGGTGGCTCCAATACCATTAAATTGGGCTAATTCATTGAAAGAAGCATCGAAAACAGCATTGAGACTTCCGAATTGTTGAATGAGTAAGCGGGCGAGTTCAACTGCTGAATGTTGACGTGAACCTGAGCGAAGAAAGATCGCGAGTAATTCAGAGTCAGAGAGACTTTGAGGGCCTTGTTGTAATAACCGTTCTCTTGGCCGTTCTTGTTCTGGCCAATTTTTAATAGAAGTATTCATATTCCCCAGCAATATTCTGCTTAAAAATTTATTTTGTTTGCCCAATCAATCTTGGGTCTGCGCGTATTTAATGCTATTGTGAGCGCCACTGCAACAGAAAGGTATCCTGTTCGTGAGCTTTGATTTAAGTGTTATTCCTCATAAAAACATTGTTTTAGCTGTTACAGGTGGGATTGCTGCCTATAAGAGTGCCATTTTGGTCCGTCGTCTTAAAGATTATGGTTTTGACGTTCGGGTTGTGATGACACACGGAGCTCAAGCATTTATTACCCCTCTAACGTTTCAGGCTCTTTCTGGAAATCCTGTGCATACCGAGCTTTTAGACCCAGAGGCTGAAGCTGGAATGGGCCATATTGAATTGGCTCGTTGGGCTGATTTGTTACTGGTTGCTCCAGCAAGCTGTGACACCCTAGCTAAGTTTGCTAATGGTTTGGCAGATGACTTACTCAGTACTTTATTTTTAGCAACTAAAGCACCTGTGTGGGTTGCACCAGCAATGAACCAGCAAATGTGGGCTGCAAAAGCAACCCAGCGTAATTTGCAAACTCTGGTTGAAGATGGTGTGCATGTGATTATGCCGGATTCAGGTGAGCAGGCTTGTGGTGATGTTGGTTTAGGCCGTATGCCGGAACCGGAAGAAATTGCAAGGCAAGTGGCGGGTTATTTCCATCAAGCCCAACGTGCGATTGCTGAAAAATTTGGTTTGTTGGCAGGTAAGCGAGTTGTGATTACTGCTGGACCAACACGTGAAGCGATTGATCCTGTTCGTTATATCTCAAATCATAGTACCGGTAAAATGGGCTTTGCTTTAGCGGCTGCATGTTATGCGGCGGGCGCAAAAGTGACTTTAATTGCTGGTCCTGTAAGTTTAGATACGCCAAATGGTGTTCAACGTGTAAATGTTGCATCTGCACGACAAATGTTGGATGTCAGCATGAGTTCACTTGAGACTGGATGTGACATTTTCATTGCTACAGCGGCAGTAGCTGATTATCGCGTTGCTGAAGTGGCTGAGCACAAGATTAAGAAAGCAGGGGATGAGCTGAATGTTTCCCTTGTAAAAAATCCGGATATTGTGGCAACCATTGCCGCTCAGGAAAAACGTCCATTTATGGTGGGCTTTGCTGCCGAAACGCAAAATGTTGAAGAATATGCAGCAGGTAAACTGGTTGCTAAAAAACTAGATATGATTGCGTGTAACGATGTTTCTCGTGCCGATATTGGTTTTGCTTCGGATGAAAATGCGATGACTGTTTTCTTTGCCCAAAGCTACCATATGAAAAAGCGTGAGTTAGAAAAAGCATCGAAGCAAGAAATTTCTCAACAATTGGTTGAAGCAATTTCGGATGCATTACGCCGTAAATAAATTTTGAGCTTAATAAAAAAACCGCGAATAAATCGCGGTTTTTCTATAGTCTTATTTAGACAATCAAGGAATTTCATCTTCAAATTCAGGTTTAACCTGAACGATAAAGTCTTGACGGTTAAGACCACGCCACAATGCAAATGCTGTACCGATATAAATCGAAGAATAAGTACCGACAAAGACACCTACAAACATTGCAACAGAGAACCAGTGTAAGCCATCACCGCCCAAGAACATCATTGCAAGTACTACAAGCAATAATGTCATTGAGGTATGAATAGTACGACGTAAAGTCTCAGTTAAAGCAATATCCACGATTTCACGTGGAGTTGCGCCGCGAATCTTACGGAAGTTTTCACGTATACGGTCTGATACCACGATGTTATCGTTAAGCGAGAAGCCAATCACCGCGAGTACAGCAGCTAAAACTGTAAGGTCAAATGGCCATTGGAATAATGCAAAAGCACCAATAATGATGATGATGTCATGGAATAAAGACATTACAGCACCCATCGCGAGTTTAAACTCAAAGCGAATGGTCACGTAGATCAACATTAAGATAAGCGCAAGAGCAACTGCACCAGCTGAGCGAACATAAAGCTCGTTACCTACCTGACCGCCTACAGAGTCCACTTTATGAACTTCGGCAGCATTGTTTGGTAATTGCACAGCTTTGGTAATCGCGTTATTAAGATCTTCAACCTTAACTTCTTGTACCGGCATACGCACGAGTAAGTCTTTATTACTACCTAGCGTTTGTACTACGGCATCTTTAAAACCAGCTTTGTCGAGAGCCTGAATAACTTCAGACTGATTTGCTGGTTGAGCATAGTTAAGCTCGGCAGAAACACCACCTGTAAAGTCCAAACCTAAGTTAAGACCTTTAGTCGCGATAAAGAAAATACTCGCTAAAGTAATAAGGATCGAGAAGATTGCTGCTGGTTTAGCAATCTTCATGAACGGGATGATTTTTGCATCATCCGGACGACCATATTGTTTTGAAGGTTGTTGAGTCACTTTAGTCATCATAGATCTCCTTAAATGCTCAACTTTTTCAAATTACGGCGTTTGCCATAAATGATTTGTACAATTGCGCGTGTTACTGTAATTGCAGTAAACATCGAACATACAATACCAATCATTAATGTTACGGCGAAACCTTTAATCGGACCTGTACCAATTGCAAACAGAATGAATGCAACGAGGAACGTAGTTAAGTTCGAGTCAAAGATCGTGTTATAGGCTCGATCATAACCTGCCACAATGGCCTGTTTGGGTGAGGCACCCCAGAGCATTTCTTCTCGAATACGCTCACATATTAGTACGTTGGCATCGACCGCCATACCAATAGTAATAACGATACCGGCAATACCTGGTAAGGTGAGTGAAGCCCCTATCCAAGACATAACGGTTAAAATCATTGCCAAGTTAAATACAAGTGCAAAGTTCGCAATCAAGCCGAATACGCGGAAGAAAACGACCATCCAAATTGCAACGAGCAAGAAACCGATTTGAGTTGAGAGTACACCTTTATCAATGTTTTCTTGACCAAGGCTTGGACCAACCACACGTTCTTCAACGAAGTACATTGGCGCAGCTAAAGCACCAGCACGTAGCATCAATGCAAGTTCAGATGCTTCTTGAGGTGAACTTAAACCGGTAATACGGAAAGTTGAACCTAAAACAGCTTGAACTGTTGCAGCATTAATGACGACAGATTCGGTATATGGTGTACGAACTTCTGTTTGAGCACCAGTTTTTGGATCTGTAACATAGCTAATCTTTTGCTTGTTTTCGATGAACAATACCGCCATGCGTTTACCAACAGCATTACGGGTTGCATCTGACATGAGCTTACCACCAGCACTGTCGAGCGTAATATTTACTTCGGCACCGCCAGAGTCTTGGCTAAAGCCAGAACTTGCATTTTGAACACGTTCACCAGTCAAGATACGGTTACGTTGCAACAGAAGCTGACGACCGCTATCTAAAGATTGATAAGCAAAAACTTCTGTACCCGGAGGTAAAGGTTGACCGTTATATTTACCCGTATATGGGTCAATATATTGATCATTTAAGTCAGATACTAAACGGAATTCGAGGTTAGCAGTACGACCTAAAACACGTTTAGCTTCTGCTGTATCTTGAACACCCGGTAATTCAACGACAATGCGGTTGCTACCCTGACTTTGTACTAATGCTTCTGCAACACCAAGTTCGTTAATACGGTTACGTAGTGTTGTTAAGTTCTGATTGACTGCATATGCCTGAATTTCTTGACGACGTACATCAGTATAAGTGAGTTTTAAGGTAGAACCTGTCGTGCTCGCTAATGCCTGTTGGGTATATTCATTACCATTACGGCGTAAAAAATCCATTGCTGCATCACGATCAGCATTGTCAGCAAATTGAACAGTGATCACATTATTATTTAACGCAAGGTTGTTAAATTTAATTTTGTTTTCACGGAACTGACGACGCAAATCAGTTGCAGAGGTTTCCATACGTTGGGAAATGGCTTTGTCCATATCTACTTCTAGCAAGAAGTGAACACCACCACGTAAGTCCAAACCAAGTTTCATTGGTTTAGCCCCAATTTTTTGCAACCATTCTGGTGTAGTTGGTGCAAGGTTTAGGGCAACAACGTATTGATCACCTAAGTCACGGCGTAATACTTCTTTTGCTTTTAACTGCGCTTCAGAAGAGCTGACACGCAAGAGAGCAGCATTATTTGTAAAAGTATTATCGTGGCTTGCAATATTTGCTGTTTTTAAAATTTGCTCTGCTTTTTGCACCACACTTTGATCAATTTGGGTACCAGCTTTGGCACCGGAAATTTGAACTGCGGGCTCATCCGGATATAGACTAGGCAGTGCGTATAATGTACTGACTACCAGAACAACCAGAATCAGTAAATATTTCCATGCAGGGTAACGCATTCGCTTTCTTCTTAAATGAAAAAGCCGTGCTAAAGCACGACTGTTTTATGATTAAAGGTTATTTAGAGTGCCTTCAGGTAATACAGAAATTACGCTGGCACGCTGAATTTTTACTTCTACACCACGGTTAAGTTCAACAACCGCATAGTCACCTTCAAGTTTGGTTACTTTGCCCATTAAACCGCCAGCAAAAACAACTTCACTACCTACACCTAAGCTTTCGATTAAAGAACGGTGTTCTTTTGCGCGTTTTGCTTGAGGGCGCCAGATTAAGAAATAGAAGATTGCAACGAATACAACAATCATCAAAATGTTTGGCAAAAGACCAGGGCTTTGGGCTGCTGCTGGAGCTGCATGTGCAGTAGAAATGAACAAGCTCATTTTAATTTCCTAAAGTTAAAAAATATGAGTCAGATACCTGACATAATCCTAATTCGTTTTGCAATTTACCTTGTCTTGAGGTTGAGCGCAAATCTCGCTTATTCATCGATAGGGCAAGGTGGAACTTCTAATCCACGGCGGGCATAAAAGTCCTGAACAAATTCATCAAAAGTGCCATTATCTAATGCGTCACGCATACCTTCAGTTAAACGTTGGTAATAACGTAAGTTATGAATAGTACCGAGCATAGACGCCAACATCTCTCCACATTTTTCAAGGTGGAACAGATAAGCACGGGTAAAGTTCTTACATGTATAGCAATCGCAGTGTGGGTCAAGTGGTCCTTGGTCATGGCGATATTTACTATTACGAATACGTACCAGACCATCAGTGACAAAATAATGACCATTACGTGCATTACGTGTTGGCATTACGCAGTCAAACATATCGACACCACGGCGCACCGCTTCAACGATATCTTCTGGTTTACCTACGCCCATTAAGTAGCGTGGTTTATCATGTGGCATTTTGTTTGGAAGATAATCTAAAACTTTGATCATCTCTTCTTTTGGTTCACCTACAGATAAACCCCCAATTGCATAACCATCGAAACCAACTTCAAGAAGGCCGTTTAAAGACTCATCACGTAAGTCTTCATACATACCGCCCTGAATAATGCCGAATAAGGCATTTTTATTTTTAAGCTCATCGTGGTGATGTGTTTTACAACGCTTTGCCCAACGCAAAGAAAGCTGTAATGATTTTTGTGCTTCTTCGTGTGTAGCAGGATAAGGCGTACATTCATCAAAAATCATGACGATGTCAGAGTTCAATACATGCTGAATTTCCATTGAAATTTCAGGCGATAAAAACACTTTTGAACCATCGATCGGGGAACGGAAAGTAACACCTTCTTCCTTAATTTTACGCATAGCGCCAAGACTAAATACTTGGAAGCCGCCAGAGTCAGTTAAAATTGGCTTATTCCATTTAATAAAGTCATGTAATCCGCCGTGTTGCTTGATTACTTCAAGGCCCGGACGCAAATATAAATGGAAAGTATTACCTAAAATAATTTGTGCCTGAATATCTTCGATATCACGTGGCAACATGCCTTTGACTGTACCGTAAGTCCCCACTGGCATAAAAACAGGTGTTTCAACCACACCATGTTCTAAAGTTAAACGACCACGACGGGCACGACCCGACTGACCTAATTTTTCAAACTTCATCTAAAAATCCTGAACAATAGCAAGCAATACCGTAGGGCAGTGCAAGGGCGAAAAAACAGTTCGCTGCTAAATAGGGGTTCTAACATTGTGAGCTTTAAAACGGGAAGACCAATTTAAAAACACAAATAGCCCTAAAAATAAGAGGGCTATTTTCCTTGATTCTGCCAAGTAGTTCTACTACTAAATGTAGCTGGCTATAAAATAGGTCAATTTTCCGATTGAATGGCTACTTTTTTATTTAGACTAAAAGTTAGGTTTGTAGTCAAAATTGTCTGTAGCCAAATTATCGCGAAAAGGACGAATTGCTTTTTTAGATAAAGTTATCGTATTGATAATATTATTTGGGAATACTTCAATCTGGTTGTTAAATACTTCGACATTGCGGTTAAAGATACTGATTGCAGCACCAACATTTTCATTTTGTTCCTGAATATCATCCATCATTTTGCTATAGAGCGTATCTGCTTTTAATTCAGGATAGTTTTCAACTATAACATTTAGGCTGCGGATCAGCTCTTTGCTCATTTTTTCAATCTGCTGTAATTGAGCAATATCAGTATGATCGACATTTAAACTGAGAATTTGCTGACGTAAGGCAGTCACTTTTTCTAGAGTCGACTTCTCGAACTGAGTATATTGATTGAGAGTAGTTTCTAATGCTTCAAGTGTTTTTACTTTTTGGCGTTCGAAATTTGCAACCTCAGCCCAAGCGCGTTTGGTTGCGTTAAAATAACGCACAATGTTGTTACGAATGTGGATGCCCCAGGCAATCAGTACAACGAATATCCCCAAGAAAATGAATAAGCCTTTCATTTTCACTCCTCTTATTTTTATTCTCTCATTGAACCTTTTAACTTCTTATTTTTTATAAGTTGCCAGTTCGGCACTACGAGAGATTTATTTAATTAAATTAAGCATGAATTGCTGAAATTTTTCATATTGCGGCATGGTCATGGTACGTAAATGTCCACGTAATGCTGGAATATCATGAATTTCACTACGTTTGCTGGTGGTTTGAAAAAGATCTTGCTCACCGAGATAACATAATATTTGCTCTTCATGATGATAAATTAAATCACCGGTAAAATGTTGAAAAAAATCATGAAGTTTTAAAGTTAAACTTGGACTAATTTCTTTAGCTAACTGGTGCTGGTCAGTACCGAAGATATTGAGCTCTTGGTTAATCAGAATGTCAGTACTTTGCCATTCGCATAAGTATGGTTCAAAAAAGCGAGAACGTTGATTACTTACAGCAATACCTAAGGCTGGTATTTGAAAAATAAAAACGCCCCATAAATCTTTATGAATCTCTTTTACTATTTTTTTATCGCTGTTTTGATCTTGAAGAATAGGTAAATTATTTACATACTGGTATTTAAATAGCAGGACTTGATGATCTGTAATGCCATCATTCCATGTCACTGAAGCAAACTCTGTAATTTCATTAGCTTCATTGCCTCGATTAAACAATGGAAAATATTGTTTTAGTCTGCTTAATACCAAAATGGGTTGGGCTTGAATTGGAAGATAAGCTGGTAACTGCTGAAACTGTAGGCCATAACGTAAAGCAGTCATACGCTGTTCTAAATAGTGAATAACTTCGGTTAGAGGCTTTTGCGGTTCATAGAGCAAATAGGCCAAGAAACCAGTTAAAAATGCCCATAAGAGACTCCAAATATATTGAATATGAGGATGAAAAAAGTATCCAAATAATAGCGTCGTAATACTGCAAATACCTAACAAATGTGGCAATACATTAACAAAACGAAGGTTATGATCTTCACGCCATGGATGTAACGCATTTAAGAGTTCTTGATCTGTTTGTGACTTTTGTCCCGCGTCCCAAAGTCGAGCAATATTACGAAAGACCTGTGTATTTTTTTTACGTCTTATATGAAGTGCTTGTTGTACGGTATCAATTGGCATGAAGGTAATAAGATGATTATCATAAAGTGCTAAGCCTAGATTATCTTTTAAATTGAAAGAGATAAATAGAAATACCAAGACTATTTTTATTTTAATTATAGATGTTGGGTTAAACCTCGAATTAACTTATAGGTTTAACCCAGCTTTAATTTTTAAACTTCTAATTTATCAATCAGCATTGCATCGCCATAACTAAAGAAACGATAGCGTTCTTTAACTGCATGTTCGTAAGCAGCCAAAATATTGTCTCTATTTGACAATGCTGAAACTAACATGAGCAGGGTAGACTCAGGTAAATGGAAGTTGGTAATTAAACGATCTACGATACAGAACTCATAACCCGGATAAATAAAGATTTGCGTATCACCAGTCCATGCTGCGATTTTTCCGCCATGCGCTTGGGCTGCACTTTCTAAAGCACGCGTTGCGGTTGTACCAACAGCAATTACTTTATTGCCACGTGCTTTAGTCGCTAAAATTAAATCAATGGTTTCTTGAGGAACATCACACCATTCACTGTGCATGACATGGTTGGTAATGTCATCAGTGCGTACAGGCATAAAAGTACCTGCACCGACGTGAAGAGTCACAAACGTTTTCTTAACCCCTTTTTGATCTAACTTTGCTAACAACTCTTCATCAAAGTGCAAGCTTGCAGTTGGTGCAGCCACACTGGCGATTTTTTCTGGGTTATGGAAAACCGTTTGATAGCGTTCAGTGTCAATTTCTTCTGCTTCACGGTTAAAGTAAGGCGGAATAGGTAACTGACCATATTGCTCAAGTACAGGTAAAATTGGTTGTGAAAACTCAACGACAAATAAGTTTTCGTGACGGCCTCGCACAATTACAGGAATATTGTCTGCACCGACAAAAAGCTCAGCTCCTGCTTTAGGCGAGTTACTCGCTTTAATATGGCAATACGCTGTGGTGTGGTTCAGCATACGCTCAACCAGAATCTCAATAGCCCCACCTGTGGCACGTTTTCCTTTAAGACGAGCCTTCATGACCTTGGTATCATTGAGTACCAACAAATCACCTTCTTCGAACAGATCGATAATATCTGTGAACATGTGATCGTGATATTGACCCTTTGCGTCTAAATGCAATAAACGTGAAGCACTACGTGATTCGAGAGGGTAACGGGCAATAAGTTCATCGGGTAATTCAAAGGAAAAGTCAGACAGTTGCATATTTAGGAAAAAACACCGCAAAAATTGGGCCTAGTATAAACTTTTTCGCTTTTTTATGGCTGTGCTTCTGGCCTAAATTATGAAAAATGTTTAAATGATCTAAAAGTGAACGATAATATTCACTTAGGGTTTGACAAGTTTTACAAACGCGCTAATATACGCAACACAAACATACTTCCTCTCCCGAGGTGGTGAAATTGGTAGACGCGGCGGACTCAAAATCCGCTGTCAGAGATGACGTGTCGGTTCGAGTCCGACCCTCGGGACCAAGATTCAGAATCTTATGATTCTCCAAAGCCCCAAGCCTTATATATCAAAGGCTTGGGGCTTTGTCGTTTCTGGCGTTTATGTTTTTTAACGGTATTTTTCGGGATAATTCGGTATAAGTCCCCACACGTTACCCACACAAGTTCAGGAGTAAAATGTACAGATCTATTTATCAAACCAAGAACGGTAAATGGCGTGTAGAGATTGGCTTTGATAAAAATACAAGGCCCACAAAGATTTGTGAGACTGAAGCTGCAGCTAAACGCTGGGCTAAAGAAAAAGAAAGAGATCTAATTTTAAATGATGCAACTCAAAAGGCTATTAAAAACAATATAGTTATAACTATGCGTGAAGCTCTGGGGCGTTACTCAGAAGAAGTATCCAGATTTAAAGCTACTGGAAAAAAAGAAATGCAAAGGATCCGTTATTACCAGGATAATTTGCCCAACACAGATTGGCCATTAAGTGCTTACAAAGGTGAGTTTTTAAAACAGTGGGAGAGTGCTGTCACTCAACGCACGATTAAACCTTTAAAAGCATCGACCATATTGCGAGACTATTCGACGTTATCTGCTTTCTTTAACTGGTGCCGGAAAGATAAAGGGTGGATAGAAATAAACCCTGTAGAGAATATCCGGAAGCCTAAAAAGCCAGCTCACCGCGAACGCCGGACTGAGGTGGAAGAACTTCAAGCTATTTTAACGGCTTTAAAATATAAGCCTGGAACTGTGCCGATAACTAAAATGCAGGAAGTTGGACTGATTTGGCTTATTGCTATGGCCACGGGTATGAGATCTGGAGAGATTGTGAACCGGCTACCTGAACATGTATTTTTGTCTAAACGCTATGTTCAGCTTGATAAAACAAAGAATGGAATGGCCAGAAAAGTACCGTTAGATGATTTTGCACTGCAGCTATGGACGTTGGCTTTGAAAATTAATCGGAAGGGATGCCCAAAAGTATTTACAGTGACAGATTCATCACGTGATGCACTGTTTAGAAAGGCTCGAAAAAAAGCTGGTTTGGAAAATGCTGATTTAACTTTTCATGATTCAAGACATGAAGCAGCTTCACTTATGGCCAAACGCATTAAAAATGCTCTTACCTTGTGTAAGATATTTGGATGGAAGGATCCGAAGCAGGCTTTGACATATTACAACCCGACTAACGATGAAATTTTAGATGAGCTGAATAATTCTAAAGGATTAAGTAAATTATTTATATAAAAGCCACATTTAGTGGCTTTTTAACTTATTATAAATCTAAAATTTTACAATTTTTGAAGGTCAGTCGACTTTAAAAAGTGCGTTCCTATATTCAATAATTTCTTTAATATCTAAATCATACTTTATACATACGTAAACTTCAAAATCTAAATTTATACTTTTAAGTTTTTCATAGTAATAATATGTGTTTTTATCCATAAAACTTAATAATTCTGGATTAATACCTTGAGGGAAAAATTCTGAATAATATTTTATTGAACTCTTAATTTCTTCATCAAGTTTCTCAATACTTAGTATTGAGTAAGTATCAGTTGATTTGTTGTGATTTAAATGAAGCTTTAAATCTTTAATCATTTTTACATTCTGTTGTATTAAATCTTGGTCACAGTTAACTTCAATTTTATCAAGATCATCAAAATATTTTAGCCAATTATTATTTTTTTCAAAGATATCTTTCTTATAGTGATATGCGTAGCTGCTAAGTCTATGATATTTATCAGGAGAATAATTGAAGTCCATTAGTAATGGTTCAAACATTCCATACTTTTCAAGTAATTTTTTAAATTTTCCATTTCCATATATACATAAGCAATTGAAAAAGAAAGTCTCTAATTCATGTTGAGTTAAAGTAGCTCGAAAAATATCAAAATATTCTTTTTGTTTACTTGAATAGCCAGTTTTTTTATTTATATCAAATAATTTTAAGGTTTCATTTTGGTCGATTAATTTTACTATTTGATAGCAAACCCTGAAATAGCTTCCAAAATAGTCTAATAAGTTTTCTTTATAATAATCTTCCCATGATTTATATTTTTGGTAAGTCTTAAAATCGTGTATGCATCCTTTAAATGCATCTTTACCACGGAAACTAGAATCTTCAATGGTAGTGGATGTTTTATATTGATCACCATTAAGAACTATATCATTTGTGACTTCATTTTTTGTTTTAAGCAATTGAAAGAATAAACTTTCAAAGTTCTGAAGGGATACTTGTTCTTGTTGTTTTTTTGCAGATTTTACTGTTTCAGCTAAAGCTTCATTAGTTTTTTTTAATTCTTTTATTTGAAGCTTTACAGATGTAATTAACCAGAATAGTGCTAAAGCGGCTATTGTGGGATTTAGTAAACCGCCTACATAGTCTCCAAAGGTTCCCCAATCTCCCTTATCTTTTGCCAATTCCCATTTACCAAATTTGATAATATAGACACCAAAAACGATAATAAATATTAAAATTGCAATTCCAATACAGATTCGCATAATATTTTCTAATCGCTTTATTTCTTTAATTTCTAAAGCTTCTTCATTTGTATAGTTAGTCATTATTTAAAATAAAATCTAAAAAATTCAAAAAATTATACAGTTGCTAAAAATAAACTTCTAGAAAATAATACTTTTTAATTAATTATGAAGGGGAAAGCCCCCTTCTTCAGAAATATTTATATTATTTTATATTCAGGAATATCTAATATTAGATTTATCAAATGCCATTCCAAAGTTAATCACATCTGTGGCTTTCCAGCGTGGTACTGTTCGATCTCCAGTGGCTGAGGTTGGTAATTCACGACTTGGTGGAAAGTTCTCGTTACTAATAATATGGCGCTTGGTGTAGTCCAGCGAATATTTAAAATAACTTGCTATATCTTGTTCATCCCACAGTTGGCATTCAATCGGTATGATTGGTTTAGCATCAATCTGCTTTAAAATTTTACGAAGCACTTTTTCTAATAACACCTCTACATCCATTTATTTACTCCTTTAATCTCTCAAAAGTTGAAATCCATTCTTCACGGTTTAAGCCGCGGTCAGCATCGCTTGGGAAAATGCCTGAAATGAAGTAACCCGTTTCTGAAGGTGACTTCTGGTAGCTAGAAGCAATGATTCTGACGAACTCACATCGCATTGCTTTAACTGCTGCATAGGCTTCGTGTGCGATCGGATGTGTTGGGGTAACGACCCGTAGGTCATTTTCCTCTTCATCTACAAACGGTAGAGCATTTGGACTTAATTCTTCTGTGTTCATGCTTGTGGTACTCCATAACTAGGGTTGGTAAAGATCCAGCATTTCACTGTGTGAGAACGTTCTAAGCTGCTTGATTCATCGCCAGTAACATTCTTTACTTCATCGGCTGGATATTTGTTTGACCGTACTGTTTTGTTCATTTCGATGAACTTATAGCGACGGCTGTTACGTAATAGGTTTTTCATTTCTTTGATGTCGGGAAGTACCTGGTAATTTCGAGCTGCGACCTTGTAAACCTCGTTTAGATTTATAGCCACTTGTTGGGCATCAGCCTCATAATGGTTCAGGCTGAAAGCAGGGCTACGGCTACTGTTGAGGTATTCGTATGCATCCCAAAATTGCTCAACAAGAGGGTGGTCACCATTGAGTTGATTTACTCGTTCTTCAGCCATTGCTAACAGCATTTCTTTGGCCGCTAGGACTTCTTCAATGTCTATGACATCTTGAAGTACATATTTGGCCAAAGCATCTATTAGAGCCGAAACTTGTGCATGACAAAGCGCGATACGGGTATGAGTAATGCCGTTGTTATGGAACTCGGTTTCTAACTCCTCGAGCTTTCGTGCGTATGTTTCTAAAATCTCTTTTTCATTGACTAAGCAATGAGTCATGTACGTGCACGTGTCTTCGATATCTAAACGGTCGAGTTCATCGACAATTCGTTTTGTTTCTAAAGATTGGCCTTTGCGATCGAAGTAGATGTGTAAAGTACGTGTCAAAATCGCTTCAGAGGCTTGGATTTGTGTGTTTTGGGAAATCATGATGGCACCACGAAATGGTGGCTCATATGTTTCATTACCTGCTGTTTTTAGGCCTTTAGAACGAATTGCACGACCGTTGTAAGCATCTTTTAGTTCATCCCAACTAAACTTTGCTTTAGCAACCGCATTACCATTTTGGTCATTACGGTCACCCTCGATGAGAACCACTGGCAAGTTGGAGATTTGAGCGAAGTTACGGTAAATCGCTACGTTAGTAGATTTGTTTGCGTCAAAGCCTTCATAGTCAGCACGGCCAGATAGCTTCCACATAAACTCGATTAGGCGTGATTTACCTGCACCAGCTTCACCAACGATTTCAATAAAAGGAAATGAGCTATGCATTGCACGGATCTGCTCTGCAAAGTAGGAGCCTGTCCACCACGCTAGGGCGATTAGACCTTTTGCACCACGTACCCGGTAAAAGTCTTTCCACCAAGTCGGTTTGAACTCTTGTTTCGGGTTGAGTTTGATAGATGGACTACCAGCTAATGTTTTTAGCTCTAGGCGACCAAGCTTGTAGAAATCATGATCGTTTATGTGGATAACGTTACCCTTATACACAGCATGTTTTTCAAATATGTAGGCCCCGTATTCTTTGGTGTACCCCATAAAATCTATTGTTTTCACCTCACGTAATCTTTCAGTGTTTTGCTTCATAAACGTTAAAAGTTGATGGTTATTGCCCGTCCACCAAGCTCCGACGTGCACAGACAGCAAACGTGGGCCAAATTTACCCGGTGCAGAGATATGGTCTGCCGTAAAAGTCGCTTTCATTTCGTCTTCTGGAGTAGAGATTTGGAAGTAATACCAGGACTCGTCTGTTATTTCGTTTCGTTGGAAATAAAGAGGGGTGAGCTGGCGATTACATATTTCTGAAACTGCTGAACATTGCTGAAGGGCGAGTTCACGTTTTTGGCTATCGAGCAAGAAGTCTCGGTCTGGATCTGCTTCAATGCGTTCGAGTTCCTTGCTGTATTTGTCCATATCTAAATTGAACCAATACAACCGATAGTTATGGTTGAAATAAAAGGTTCTACGTCGACCGTCATTGAAGTTGTAGATGAGTAAGCCAGCTTGCTCCGGAGTTTCTGCAATGTGCAGCTCTCCGTAGTGTTTATAGGTCTTACGGTTTTCACTGTGTAGCTGGTCACGCATGTAAAGGTCGTTCCAGTCCAAACCTCCTGAAGGTGGAAGGGCAGCGGTCGAATCCCAATGGTTTTGAACAGCTCTTAAATGAAACTTACGGATAGACTTTTTGCCGGCTTTGTCATTATCAAATGCCCATCGAATGCGGGGCTTTTGACGATTTAACTCATGGCAACGGTCGGCAATTTGCTTCAGCATTTTTTCCGGATAGTTTTCTGTAGACATGGTGGCTATAGAAGGTTGTCCAGAAAGGGATAGAGCAATCGCGTTAAAGATGCCTTCAGTCACCCAAATAGATTGGGCATTACAAAGTTTGTCTAAATCATCTAAAGACCATGCTAGACCTTTATAGTCCCCCATAAAGTTAGCTTTCTGACGGCCAAAGCGTTCAGGACGATCTATAAACCTTTCCCAATAAACTCCTTCAGCAAGTTTAAAGCGAACGGTCGCTGTAACTAGGTCGGGGTATTTACGATCGTTTCTGAAAAGCTCTTGGGTGTAGGTACCTTTTAGTTTTGAAACGTCAAAACCACGGGCATTTACTAAATAAGCATCTGCTGCTGCATGAGGGTTTTCAGGCGTGCGAGGAAAGTCTTTAGACCAGTCTTTAAAAAGGTCTCCACAAATTTCCTTTACGTGCTCTTCATAGCCACATTTGTTTAAACGACCACATTTAACTACACGTGGTGTTTCAGCATGGGTAAAGAGTTCCTTTTTCCCACATTGAGGACATAGACCTTCACGGTACCAGTCGCCAACCTTTTTAAAGTTGAATAACTGGTTGAGTCTGTCATCAATGCGTCTTTGTAATACTGACATTTAAAACCACGCGTGATTACTGGTAACTGTTTGAGAATGTGAATATTTTGTTTGAGTTTGTAGCTTTGTAAGCATTGCGAATTGGCTTTGATTACAATTGCTCGTCTTTGCACGGTTCTTGTAATTCGGGGTGATGGTTCACCATAAAATTACGGATGTAGATGGCAACTTTTGTGTCCTTTTCATACGCAATTTTCTTGAGGACTTTTAACTGAGCTTTGGTCCAGCGGACTTGAGTGAGTTCAGTGTGTTTAGGTTTAGTTTGAACATTTGATGTAGTCATGCGAAAATCACCATAAATCGTACTTAGATACTTAGTGTTATTAAATTTAGTACTATTTATGGTGATTTACAAGTGCTTTTAAGGAAAAAGTATGAAAAATGGTGATTTTTCTAATCGTGGTGAACGTTTAAAAGAAGAACGTAAGCGCTTGGGCATAGGTACACAAGATGAGTTGGCCGAGATTTTAAACGTTAAAAAGAACTCAGTTGTGCGTTATGAAAAGCACAATGCACCTTTAGACACTGACCAGTTAGATTTGCTTGAAGATCATGGGTTTAATATTGCTTATATTCT
>NZ_JEYB01000048.1:0-26715 GCF_000582255.1 Acinetobacter sp. 1566109
TCGTGGGCACGCCATGGTCACATCTTGGTCACAAAATACAAATTACATTAAGAATATTTTTTATTGAATCGAATAACAAAGGAAGAAGAGTTTTTAAAAAATATAATAAAATCAACAAGAAAAAAGCCCCAATCTTTCGATCAGGGCTTTTTGAATCTGGAGCGGGAAACGAGACTCGAACTCGCGACCCCAACCTTGGCAAGGTTATGCTCTACCAACTGAGCTATTCCCGCAATGTGAGCACATTATAGAGTGTTTCATTAAACTGTCAACACTCTTGTGATCTAATTGAACGTTTAATCAGCACGACGCCAAACTGTACCTTGACGGGTGTCTTCGAGAACTACACCTTGCTCAAGTAAAGACTGACGAATAGCATCTGCCTTCGCAAAGTCTTTAGCTTTTTTAGCATCAACACGTTGTTGAATAAAATCTTCAATTTCAGCATCAGACAATGCAAGCGCTTCTTGTCCAATATCTGATTTTAAGAAATCATCTACATTGTGTTGTACCAAACCTAAAATGTTGGTGAGGTAACGTAATGTCGAATAAAGCACAGTCGCTTGGTCAGCTTGCTCTTCTTTTACAGCACGGTTTAACTCTTTGTTGAGTTCAAACAATACAGCCATTGCTTCGGCAGTGTTGAAATCGTCACACATGGCGTTGTTAAAACGTTCAATAAAGCCTTGATCAAGCGTTTCAGTTGTCGTTTGACCATATACTTGTTGATAAGCTTTAAATGAATGGTAGAAACGAGTTAAAGAAGTTTTTGCTTCTTTAAGCGCTACATCAGAGAAGTTCACTGGGCTACGGTAGTGTGAAGACACAATAAAATAGCGGATCACTTCAGGGTGGAACTTCTCCATCACGTCACGAATCGTAAAGAAGTTGCCTAAAGACTTAGACATCTTTTCGCCATCAACGTTAATAAAGCCAACATGCATCCAGTAATTCACATACTGCTCACCAGTTGAGGCTTCACTTTGTGCAATTTCATTTTCATGGTGTGGGAACATTAAATCTGAACCACCACCATGAATGTCAAAGTGGTTACCTAGGCAGCAAGTTGACATTGCAGAACATTCGATGTGCCAACCCGGACGGCCATTACCCCAAGGGGATGCCCAAGACGGTTCATTTTCTTTGGCACGTTTCCAAAGCACAAAGTCAAAAGGATGTTTCTTTTCAACTTCTACATCGACACGCTCACTCGCGCCAGCTTGCATGTCATCAAGCTTACGACCAGAGAGGCGACCATACTTTTCAAATTTGGTGACTTCAAAATAAACATCGCCGTTTGAAGCAGGGTAAGCAGCGCCTTTATTGACCAGATTGCCAATCATGTTTTGCATCTGGTCGATATATTCAGTCGCTTTCGGTGCTTCATCTGGCGCTAAACAGCCTAAGTTCGCTGCATCTTCATTCATAGCGTCGATGAAACGAGTGGTGAGCTGTTGAATCGTTTCACCATTTTCATTCGCACGTTTGATGATTTTGTCGTCAATGTCGGTAATGTTGCGAATGTAGCGAACTTTCCAGCCTTGACTACGCAAGAAACGGATAATGTAGTCAAATGCAACCATAACTCGAGCATGCCCGATATGACAGTAGTCGTAAACGGTCATACCGCAGACGTACATATCGATGTGACCTTCTTTGCGAGGTACAAATTCAACTTTTTTTCGTTGCTCAGAGTTATATAAAACAAACGGTTGCATAAGGGTTTTCAAACACTCAACAAAAATAGTGTTACATCATAACTGATGCATCATTTTTAACAAAGTTTTATGCATGAATTTTATAAGCTTGTGAAATCTTATACATTTAAAAACGTGTAACTGATTGAGTTATGCTAGAATGCCCCCAAATCTTTTGATTAAAATCACCGATCTCAATTAAGAGATCAGATCAATTATTTTGAGTCAAACTCGTATGCCTAATCCTACAGATTTCCAAAGCAGTGCATTAGCTACATTGCGTATTGAGCAACAAGCCATAGATGTATTAGCAACACAAATTGATGACCGTTTTAACCGTGCTTGCGAAGTACTGTTGCAGTGTAAAGGTCGTGTTGTGATTACAGGTATGGGTAAATCTGGGCATATTGGTCGAAAAATGGCGGCAACATTTGCCTCTACAGGTACGCCGTCTTTCTTTATGCATCCTGGTGAAGCGGGCCATGGCGATTTAGGTATGCTGGTTCGCGGTGATGTACTTATTGCAATTTCCAACTCAGGAAAAAGCGATGAAATCATGATGCTTATGCCGCTTATTAAACATCTCGGCGTACCGATGATTACGATTAGTCGTGATGATAAAGGTCCAATGCCGCAAAATGCTGATATCGCTTTAACTCTAGGTGAGTCGGATGAAGCTTGCCCTTTAGGCTTGGCTCCTACTTCAAGTACGACAGCGACTTTGGTTTTAGGCGATGCTTTAGCGGTTGCTTTGCTTGAAGCACGCGGTTTTACTGCTGATGATTTTGCACGTTCGCATCCAGCAGGGGCATTAGGTAAGCGTTTACTTTTACATGTAAAACATTTAATGCATACAGGTGACGAGTTACCAAAAGTTTCACCTGAGACTCCAATGAATCAAGTGCTTTACGAGATTTCAAATAAGCGTTTAGGTTTAACGACAATTGTTGATGAACAAGACCACTTGCTTGGTATTTTTACAGATGGAGACTTACGTCGTCTCATTGATAAACAGCAAGGGTTTGATGTGAATTTACCTGTGTCTGAGGTCATGACCAAAAAACCGTCAACTATTTCTCAAGAAGCACGTGCTGTAGAAGCGTTACAACAACTTAACCAGAAAAAAATCAGTCAGTTTGTGGTGGTCGACGACCAAAATAAAGTGATTGGGGTAATTAGTATGCATGATCTTATTCAGGCAGGGGTGAATTAATCCATGGCATCGTATGCATTGTTAGAACAAGCACGTCATTTGCAGGCATTGGTTCTGGATGTTGATGGTATTTTAAGTGATGGCTTTGTGACGTTAACTAACACGGGCGATGAAATTAAATCATTCGATATCCGTGATGGTTTGGGTATGAAACTTGCGCAACAAGCGGGCATGAAAGTCATCATTATTACTGGTCGAAAAAGTAATATTGTTGATAAACGTATGTCTGATTTGGGTGTAGACCTCGTTTTTCAGGGTCGTGAAGACAAAGGCTCGGCACTTCGCGAAGCTTGTGCACAGTTTAATATTTTGCCTTCAGATTGTTTATATATGGGCGATGATTGGCCAGATCTTTCAGCATTTGCGATTGCAGGAATGAGTGTTACCGTTCCAAACGGACATGAAGAAGTGCGCCGCCGTGCGCACTTAGTGACCCAAGCAATGGGTGGTCGTGGAGCTGTTCGTGAAGTCTGTGATATGTTGCTGATCGCAAAAGGCATTTACCAGGAACTTCTTGAAAAATATCTTGCAGTACCGCATTAATAACAAGATTACTTAAAAAGGTAGGCTATTCCTGCTCATGGATACCAGAGTTTTATATATTGTTGCTGTAGTAGTTGCTGCTGTGAGTGGTGGTTATTACTACTATAGTGGCAAGGCAAAAAAACTGGACATTGGTTCGGCGAAGAATATGACGTATTCGGCGCAGGGCGTCCATTTGACTCAAACTGATGACAAAGGCAATTTGTATATTCGTGCTGAAGTTCGTCAGCTTGAGCAGGATATGCAACAAAAAACGTCAAAGTTGGATCAACTTAACGCCTCTATGTATAAATTAGGTAAAGTTGATGCAACATTCTTTGCTAAACAAGCTTATGGATATGATGATAATCAAAAGGTTGTGTTATCGGGCGATGTGGTCGCAACCAAGATTGCACCTCAAGGAACCATTGAGTTCCAAACCGATGAACTAACAGGTTATCCAAAAACCAGAGACATTGAAACAAACCATCAAGTGGTTGTTCAGTCTCCACAAGGCGAGTTTGTGAGTAAAGGATTAAAAGGCAATTTGAATAACGGTCAGTACGAATTTTTTAATATTCGAGGAAAGTATGCACCAAAGTCTTAATTTAAAACGTTCTTCAGCTTTCCTAAAACAAGCTGCGGTAATTACATTCGTTGCTTTATCATCTGCTTCGACTTTTGCTTTGCCGTCTGACCGTAATCAACAAATTTCATTGGTCGCAGACCGTGCAACTTATAATGACAAAACTGGTTTGACCACTTACACGGGTAATGTTGTGATTGAGCAAGGTACGATGAAGCTTCAAGCTGACTCAATTGTTGCCAATCTAAACTCGAAACGTGAAATTCAAGTGATTACTGCCAAAGGCCGACCAGCTAAGTTCCAACAGCAAATCAATGCCAATAAAGGTGTTGCACGTGGTGAAGGGCAAACGATTGTCTATAATGCAGATACAGGCATTATTACTCTGTCTGGCGGCGCATACTTATACCAAGATGGTTCAAGTATTCGTGGTAATTCTCTGAAATATAGTATGAACAAAGGTGATGTTGAAGCTCAAGGTTCTTCTTCAAACCGTGTACAAATTATTATTCCACCTTCAAGTTCTAAAAGTTTCCCAGGAGCGCGTGACTAATGCAGCAAGCTCTTCAACAACCGCAAACTTTGTGTATTAAGCACTTAGCCAAAAACTATAGTAAGCGTTGGGTTGTCAAAGACGTCTCTTTTAGTATGCAAAGTGGACAGATTGTTGGTTTGCTTGGTCCTAACGGTGCCGGAAAAACGACCAGTTTCTATATGGTCGTTGGGCTTGTGCCTATGGATAAGGGCGAGATTCATCTTGATGACCTCGATATGTCAGATCTAGCGATGCATGAGCGTGCGCGTAAAGGTATTGGTTATTTGCCTCAAGAAGCTTCTATCTTTAGAAAGTTGACGATTGCTGAAAATATTATGTCGATCTTAGAGACGCGTAAAGATTTGAATAAGCAACAACGCCAACAACGTCTTCATGAGTTGTTAAACGACTTTAAAATTAGTCATATCAAAGATTCATTAGGAATGAGTGTATCGGGTGGTGAACGCCGCCGTGCGGAAATTGCGCGTGCTTTGGCAGCAGACCCTAAGTTTATGCTATTGGATGAGCCATTTGCGGGTGTCGATCCAATTTCAGTGGGCGATATTAAAGATATTATCCAAACATTAAAAGATCGTGGTATTGGTGTACTCATTACCGATCACAACGTTCGTGAAACTTTGGCAATCTGTGAACGTGCTTATATTGTAAGTGAAGGCTCGGTAATTGCTGAAGGCACACCACAAGAAATTTTAGACAATGAACAGGTACGTAAAGTCTATTTGGGTGATGATTTTACAGTTTAATTAAAGTCATTAATCTAATTGGTTAAAAAGAGGTCAAGGCCTCTTTTTTGTTTTTTGATGTTTTATAAATAAAAACAATTACATATACCACTCATTTAATAAAAAAATAATGTGTGATTTATTCGACCAATTATGCTGTTTTCATTGAAAAACTATGTAGAATGGAGATGCTTTTAAACGATAACAAACAAGATCAACAAGATCAACAAGATCAACAAGATCAACAAGATCAACAAGATCAACAAGATCAACAAGATCAACAAGATCAACAAGATAAGCATGATTGGATATAACCAGAAAAGAGTGAAAGGGAAATGTAGAAAGCAGGCTTTCCTGAAAGGGCTGATGCTTTTAAGTACACTACATGTTCCTGTTGTGATATACGCTGCTAAACCAAGTGAGCAATACCACACCCTGAAAGAAAACTTGTCACAACTTTTTGTCCCTAAAAGTAGTGATGATTTTAAAGTTGCCAAGATGCACGAGCTTAGTAATTTCAAGCTAGATCGTTCTATTGTGCAGGAATTTCCAACTGTTCAACTTAATGATAAGTCGGCTTCATCTTTTTCCAACTTGCCATCTCGAACGATGACATTGCAAGATGCGGTAAAAATTGCCATTCAGCGTAGTCCAGATATTTCACAATCTATTGCAACTTTAGCAGGTCAAAATTCAGGAGTTGACGTTGCTAAAGCCGGTTACTATCCCCAGCTGGCTGGAGGAATTTCAACTGGTGATTTAAGCACTGGCGAGCGTGGTAGGCAGCTACTCACTTTAAGTGCTACTCAAATGCTCTATGACTTTGGTAAGGTCAAATCAGGTGTGAATGTTGAACAGGCTAAAGTTCAGGTTGAACAAGCGAATGTTTTAGTCAGTGTTGATACTCTAGCTTTGGATGTTGCACAAACTATTGTGAATATTCAGCGTTATCTTCAACTTAATAAAATTGCTGAGCAGCAAATTGCCGGTATTCAACGCATTCAAGACATTGCTAATCTACGAGCAAACGCCGGTGTCGCGAGTCAGGCAGATCCAATTCAGGCGCAGTCATACTTACAAGCAGCGCAGTCGACCTTAATTGCGCAGCAATCATTGTTACGTCAATATCAACAGCATTTAAGAACGTTACTCGGCGCAGATGTTACTCGTACTGGATGGATTATTTCCGAAGACCTCGTAAAGCAATCTGACCTTTATGGTGAACCTGAGTTTAATACTATTCCTAAAATGATTGCCGCACAGGCAAGTGTAGAGGTTGCTAAAGCACAAAAAGAACAAACCCGTTTAACACGTTATCCGACCTTAGCTGTTAAAGGCTCGGTCAGTCAGGCGATTAACGGTAAAAATCCAAATAATGATAAGGATGATGGCTTATATAGTTCAGTCATGTTGGAAGCAACAAGTCAGTTTTATCAAGGTGGTGCAACCGCTTCACAAGTAAAAATGGCAAGTTATGCTGAAGAAGCGGCTAAATCTAAAGTCAATTCCGTTTATCTGGATGTGCTGGATCAAATTAGAACAAGTCGTGAACAAATTGAAAATAAACAACGTCAAATGCAGGTTTTGGCAACTCGCCAAGCAACGACGGTTCGTACACGTGAACTCTACCAAGAGCAATATAAGCTCGGTACCCGTTCACTGGTCGATTTATTAAATGCTGAACAAGCCATTCATAGTGCCAACTCAGAACTCGAATCAGCACGTTATGACATTTATAACAGCATTGTTCAATACATTGCAGCAACAGGACGTTCCCGCCAAGCCTATGGCTTAAATAATATTTCAATTCAGGGGTTCGAAGTACAACCATGATGACAAAAATAAATTACCAGCCTTGGTTACAGGCGGTCTTAACTATTGCCAAACACTACCGAATCGAACCGTCAGAAGAAAGAATTCGTTTACAACTCGACTGGAACCAAAACCAGAATCTAGATGATGTCTTGCAATTAATGACGCGTCAGGTCGGTCTTAATCTTCGTAAGGCGCCATTTTCTTTAGACTTATTAAACCCATGGCGTTTACCGGTTATGGTGGAGTTTAATGATGGACAAGTCGGTGTAATCGATAAAGCAGATACGCAAGGTAATGTGAGTATTCAGTTCAGTGGAGATCAAGGTCTTTCACAAAACTTATCTTTAGACGTTCTAAAAACGACACTCAAAAATGTCTATATTTTACGCCCTGAAACGTCTATTCCAGACGCCCGTATTGATGAATATATCAAGCCATACGAAGCTAACTGGTTCTGGTCGATTGTTTTAAGAGACTGGAAACGTTATATCGATATTATGTTTGCCTCTTTAATTGCCAATATTTTGGCATTGGCAACCATTATTTTCTCGATGCAAGTCTATGACCGTGTTGTGCCATCTCAGTCAATCCCGACCTTATGGGTGCTGGCAGGTGGTGTACTCATTGCGGCTCTTTTCGAGTTTACCTTACGCGTTTCGAGAGTGTATTTATCCGATATTATTGGTAAGCGTGCCGACTTACGTGTCTCAGACCGTGTATTTGGCCATGCTTTACGTATCAAAAATAAAGATCGCTCTAAATCTACCGGTAGTTTTATTTCCCAGATTCGTGAACTCGAAGGTGTTCGTGAGTTAGTAACCTCAACTACTATTAGTGCAATTGCCGATTTCCCATTCTTTTTCTTGTTCCTGATTATCTTTGCGATTATTGGAGGAAAATTATTCTGGGTTATGTTGCTTGTTGTGCCGCTTATGATTTTGCCAGGTGTTCTAGTACAGAAGAAATTGGCTCAACTTGCACAAGAAGGTATGAGAGAGTCTTCAATTCGTAACGCAATACTTGTAGAAGCAGTACAGGGTATTGAAGACATCAAGCTATTACGTGCTGAATCACGTTTCCAAAACCAATGGAACCACATGAATGAAGTTTCAGCCGACATTGGTATGAGACAGCGTAAAATTGTTGGTACTTTAATGGCTTGGACCCAAATGGTTCAGGGCTTAACTTACGCTATTGTGGTGTTAGTGGGCTGTTTTGCGGTAATGGATGGGGAAATGACCACGGGTGCGCTCGTTGCGTGTTCAATTCTTTCTTCACGTATGTTGGCACCGATTGCCCAAATTACAGGGGTATTAGGTCGTTTACAGCAAGCAAAAGTTGCTAAACAAAGTCTTGATGAACTCATGCAGCGCCCAATTGATCAGGCTGATCGTGCACATTTGGTTCATAAAGCTGTTTTAAACGGTAATTACGAATTAAAAAATGTCATGTTCCAATACGGGGATGATGACCCAAAACCAAGTCTGGCAATTCGCCATTTGCAAATTCGTGCGGGTGAAAAGATTGCAATTTTAGGTCGTAATGGAGCAGGTAAATCGACATTACTTCAACTCTTATCTGGCATGCAATCTCCGACTCAAGGTGCTGTGCATCTGGACGGTTTAGATCTGTCTTTAATTGACCCATCCGATGTACGTCGTGATATGGGATTACTCAACCAGAATGCTCATTTATTTTACGGAACAATCCGTGAAAACCTGACCTTAGGTGCACCACTTGCGACCGATGAAGATATTCTTCGTGCTTTGGTCGTGACAGGCGCATTACCTTTCATTCAAGAGAAAAAAGAAGGGCTGGATCACCTCATTTTAGAAGGTGGTGTCGGTTTCTCTGGTGGTCAAAAACAAGCTTTATTACTTGCACGTTTATTAATACGTCAACCGAATATTCTATTACTCGATGAACCAACAGCAGCCATTGATGATGTTGCCGAGAAGCAACTCATTGATCATCTTAAAGGATGGTTGGCGCATCGCACATTGATTGTGGCAACACACCGCCGCGCTGTTTTAGAACTGGTCGATCGTATTATTGTCGTGAATGAGGGCAAGATCGTGATGGATGGACCAAGAGATCAAGTACTTAATCAATCAACAGCCCAACAAAAACAAGTAAGCCAAGGGGGATAATTCATGAGCGAACAACAACAAGAACTCACCCGTTCAATGAATGTATCTTATAGTGAACCACCATTACCACGTGCCAGTTTGGTCATTTGGATTGTGGGAATTGGACTCGTTATTTTCTTTATTTGGGCATGGTTTTTCCAATTAGAAGAAGTGTCTACAGGTACAGGTAAAGTCATTCCATCATCTAAAGAACAGGTTATTCAGTCTTTAGAAGGCGGTATTTTAACTAAATTAAATGTACAAGAAGGTGACATTGTTCAAAAAGGTCAAATCCTTGCTCAGTTGGATCCGACTCGTTTTGCTTCGAATGTAGGTGAATCAAGATCTTTATTAATTGCCGCTCAGGCAACAGCGGCACTTTTGCGTGCAGAAGTGAATGGTACACCGTTGGTTTTTCCTGAAATTGTAGCGAAAGATCCGAAGCTTGTACGCGAAGAGACTGCTTTATATGAGTCTCGCAAAGCTGATTTACAGCAAACGCTTTCTGGCTTGAAGCAAGCATTACAGTTGGTTCAACAAGAATTAGCGATGACTGAACCCTTAGTTGCCAAAGGCGCTGCCAGTGAGGTTGAGGTTTTACGTTTACGCCGTGAAGCAAATGATTTGCAAAATAAAATGAACGATGCACGTAACCAATATTACGTTAAAGCACGTGAAGAGTTATCTAAAGCAAATACTGACACTCAAACTCAACAACAGGTCGTGATGGGCCGTAATGACAGTTTAGAGCGTGCCGTATTTAGAGCACCTGTACGCGGTGTTGTAAAAGAAATTACAGTAACAACTCATGGTGGTGTCGTTCCGCAAAATGGTAAGTTAATGACGATTGTTCCAATTGATGAACAGTTACTGATTGAAGCTCGCATTTTGCCACGTGACATTGCATTCATTCGCCCTGGTCAGGAAGCTTTAGTAAAAATTACAGCTTATGATTATTCAATTTATGGTGGTTTAAAAGGTAAAGTTACCGTTATTTCTCCAGACACGATTCGTGATGAAGTTAAACAGGATCAATTCTATTATCGCGTTTATATCCGAACTGATACAGACAAGCTCTACAATAAACAAGGTAAGGCTTTTGGTATTACACCGGGTATGGTGGCAACGGTAGATATTCGTACTGGTGAGAAAACTGTACTCGATTACTTGCTTAAACCATTTAATAAAGCGAAAGAAGCATTACGAGAAAGATAACAGAAGAAGCCCCGAAATTCGGGGCTTTTTTTATAGGTTCGCTTCTATTAAATTCACGTTATAATTTGATTTTTATTATGCTTTATTTAATTTATGGCTTTTACGATTGCAGCACCGGTTACATTTGAAGAAGAAATTAAAAAAAGTAGATTTCAGGCTATTGCTGCGCCAGTAGAAAATGAACAGCAAGTGAAAGAATTTTTAGAATTAAATAAAGATATATCGACTACCCATCAATGTTGGGCGTGGAAAATTGGGCATAACGTTCGCTTTAATGATGATGGTGAGCCATCTGGTACAGCAGGGCGTCCAATTCTGGCAACTATTGAAGGCAACGACTTAACTAATATTATCGTCATGGTGAACCGCTGGTATGGGGGTATAAAACTGGGAACTGGTGGTTTAGTACGGGCCTATGGCGGTTGTGCTGGGCAATCCTTATTGTTAGCTGAGCGAATTGAACTTATTGAAAAGAAGACCATTCACTTTTCTTGTCATTTTAATGAATGGGCTATTTTTCAATATGAGCTTACGCAGCAGCAAATTGATTTTCAGGAAACCTATACTGCAATAGGGGTAGATATTGAAGCTAGATTACAAATCCACCAGATTGAGCCACTTGCTTTAAAGCTCCGTGATGTCACTCGTGGCCGAGAAGAATTAAAAGTTGAGGAGGAGTTAGCAGATGACTGATTCCTTACTCAAATACCGTGATCAACATAAGCACCGTTTAAATTATATGCCATGGCTATATTGGACTTTAAAGCCCAAACACCGTGCCTGGGCAGAAGAATGGCAAAAAGAATATCAGGCTTATTTAATGGATATGGAAACAGTCGAGATCGGGGAGAACTGTTTTATTTCACCGTTAGCCCATATTTTTGCCGAGCCGGGTAGGAAAATTAAGATTGGTGACAATTGTTTTATTGCGGCAGATTGTAGTTTACATGGACCGCTTGAGATTGGTAACGAAGTCGCTATTAACCACCACTGTATTTTAGATGGTGGTCGAGCTGCTATAAAACTACACGATCAAGTTCGTATTGCTGCTTATTGTCATCTATATGCCTTTGATCATGGTATGCAACTAGACCGTCCGCTTTATCAACAGCCTGTTCGTTCGCAGGGAATCGAAATTGAAAAAGATGTTTGGTTAGGCGCGCATGTTGGAGTTAAAGACGGAATTAAAATTGGTAAACACGCTGTAGTTGGTATGAATAGTATGGTGACAAAAGATGTGGAGCCGTACCATATAGTGGGTGGAAACCCAGCAAAATTTATCCGTTTAAGAGAATAATACAGTCTTAAGAATGTAATAAAATGTTTGATCTTTAAACAAAAAAGTTGATTTTAATACATAAACCTTAACATACGGATTTTTATCTATGTTAAGTTAAAGCTAAGTTATAGAAAAATCTCCAAGGCAAATAGACCTGAAGAAGAGAGGCAAAAATGAACCGTGTTATTGCGTGTATTGATTCATCACCTTGTATTAATGCTATTGCAGATGCAGCGGCTTGGGTTGCGAAAGCAACTGGACGAGAGCTTGTGTTATTACAAATTTTAGATTACTACCCAGCAAGTTATCACTTAGGTGAAATAAGTGGTGTAATCGGCTTTGAAAGCAATGCAATGTTGCTTAAAGAGTTGGCTGAATTAGAGCAAAAACAAAGTGAACTCGCTTTAGATTACAGCAATAACTTACTCAAACATATCTCTGATCTAATTAAAGAAAAACACGGAATTACATGCTCCAAAATTCAGGAAAAAGGGGATTTTCTAGAGCAAAGTTTCAATCTCTTGCATGAAAATGATATTGTTATTTTAGGGCGAGTGGGCGAAAGGGCTGCCGAAAAGCATAAACCAATTGGTAGCAATGTCGAAAACTTCATTCGAGGCGCAAATTGCACGGTTCTGACTATTGGTGAAAACTTCAAAGTACCGACACGTTTTATATTTGCTTATGAATACTCTCCTACGTGTCAAAAAATGATGCGCCGTATTGCACAAAGTGATTTATTACGGACTTTACAGTGCCATTTAGTGTATGTGGGCGATCATCCTGAAATATTGAATGAACCAGAACATTTCCTTAAAGAAGCCGGCCTAGATGTCGTCACTGTTTACCGATATGGTGATGTTGCCCAGAATATTCTTGAGTACCAACAAGAACACGGTATTCAGATTATTGTGCTCGGTGCTTTTAGCCATAGCAAAATTCATCAGTTCTTCTTGGGAAGTATTGCAACGACCATATTCCGAAACGCGACTGTGCCATTACTTGTGGCTAAATGATGAGATCAGCATATAGTTATCCGCAAATCTTGTGGATAACTATATGGAAAAGCAAGGGTAATAAAAGTAATTATTTGATTATAAATAATAAAATAGAAAAGATGATTTTTTGATCACTATTTAACAATTGCAATCGCGAAGCCGTCATGACCTTTTGAGCCAACCGTTTGTAAAGCTGTACAAGACAGAATTTGCGGATGGTTTTCTAAAGCTTTAAAGGTTTCACGAATACCTTCAATACTCGGTTTTTTGTTTTCAGGATTCAAAATATCGCCCGCACGGATGACGTTGTCTAGCACGATAATCGTACCTGATTTTGAGAACTTAAGGCTGAGTTCTAAATATTCCGGATAACCCTGTTTATCTGCATCAATGAAAATAAAATCGAAAGGCTCAATCGACTGTGGATCTATCGCTGAAAGTATATCGGCAGCACGGCCAGCTTTTAGTTCAACTTTTACAGGAAGATTCGCATGGTCGATATTTTTTTTGGCCATTTCTGCATGTGTATCGCGACCTTCAATGGTAAGCAAATAGCCATCTTCAGGCAGGGCACGTCCTAGCCAAATTGTACTGTAGGCAGCAAAAGTTCCAATTTCTAAAACTCGCTTACACTTATTCATCTGAATAAGCATTTGTAAAAACATGCCTTGGTTTGGAGCAACTGCAAGATGATTTGAAAAGCCGTGTTCGTCGGTATTTTTTAATGCAAAGTCGAGTCGGGGATCTTCGGGAATTAAATGTGAGTCGATATATTCGTCAATGTCTGTCCACAACTGCTGCATAGTCAAATTTACCTGTATATTGATAGGCGTATTTTAAACGTTTATGACTAGAGTGCAAAAATCTTCGGATTAAGAAATTTTGGTTGATTATAGAATGAGCAAATCCCCTTAAACTGAAGCGCACAAGGGGATTTATATTTTAGAAATTACACATGGAAGTATTACGGGTTAGGTCAGGTCCCCAAGTACGATAGCCTTGAGTATCAATATGGATTTGTCCTGAACTATATAAACCAATACCTAAGTTTAAACTTTGACCATGTTGGGCCCAGAACTGACACAATTTAAACTTGGTATTTTCAATAAACGCATAGTCTTGCGGTTGTGGAACTTCTGGTCCAATACGGAAATCGATGGCAGAGTTAAACAAATGTTTAGAAGAACTTGCACCACCAGCACATTGGTTTAAAGGTAAGTCACGATAAACCGAAGTCACTTCAAAGTCGGTTAAAACTTTTGCAGCAATTAAATATTTAAAGACGCGTAAGGTCGATAAAGAGTTATTCCAAAGTTCACGGTTTGGAACAGCATATTCTGAACTGCCACATTTTTGCCAATCGCGAGCTGATCTTAATAATTCAAAACTTGGTACGATGCCAGCAACATCATGACGCGCTAGAAATTTTTCGTATTCGCGTACACGTTCATAATGATCGCCAGTATTTAACCAAGCACGATAAGAAGCAGGCTCAACTTTAGGTGGAATTGGACGTTCGATAATAACGCGTTCTTGAGGAATAAAGATGCGTTTACTTGGAGAGGTTTTGCCTGTTGTTGTGTGTTGGGGAGAGCTGGCGCAACCTACCATAACCGCAGGGATTATGCATAGGGGCAGCAGACTCTGCAAAAACTTCCGCATAAGAAAAATCAAAAGCTTAATAAATATTGCGCCTATTTTAATGCAAAACAGTGCACAAATTACGAGGAATTTGCAATGAAATGTTTGAATAGGGTATAAAAAAGATCAGCGGTTGCTGATCTTTTTTTGAAATTATTTTTCTAGATACTGTAACTTATCTGGTTTGCCGTTCCATTCTTCACGGTCAGCAGGTTGATCGCCAATTTGAGTAATGTTAGGCCATTTTTGAGAAAGTTCAGCATTTAACTCAATAAATACTTCCTGACCTTCTGGTAACTCATCTTCAGAGAAAATTGCATTTGCAGGGCATTCTGGTTCACATAATGCGCAGTCAATACATTCATCCGGATTAATCACTAGGAAATTCGGACCTTCGTAAAAACAGTCTACAGGACAAACTTCTACGCAATCTTGGTATTTACATTTAATACAATTTTCAGTGACAACAAAGGTCATGGCGACAGCTACCTAAAAAATATGGTTTCATTTCGAATAGCTTATTTTAGGCAAAAAAGGGGTAAACAAACAATTGCTTTTATTGATATTGTTTATTTATACATATGAAGATAAGTTAAAACTTTGATATTCAAAGGAATGTTCTGGCCTTAAGATTGGTCAGATTGTAAAATTGAGATAAAAATATATTTTTAAAAACAAAAGGTTAAATAAATTTTTTCTGATGGGTTTAAATGTCATTTGGGTCAAGGTATCTATTTGATTAGATACCTTAAATCCGACTCTTGCGCTTAAATGCTGCTTTTATGCTGCATTTATAGCTAAAAAATCCTTAAATTATGGGTCTTAAAGCATACAGAGCAAATGAATGTCTTCTGGTTCTAACTCCCATAATTCCCGATCTGGATGTTTCAATACTGCCGCACCATACTTCATATAAAAGTCGACTGTACGTTTACTTGGCGTAGCTGAAATATAAAGTTGATGAACGCCCAATTGCTTGGTCGACTCTTTGGCTGCTTGCATCAGCTTTGCGCCAATACCTTGGCCTTGTTGATTGGCATCGACATAAAAATATTGCAGTAATTTAGCAGCAGGATAATCACCAATGTGTTGGTTAGATACGACACTAATGCCCACTAGCTGTTCAGCCGTATTAAAAGCACCTACAAATGAAGCACCTTGTTGATAGAGTTCTTTTAATTTTGGTGGGTCATTTTCTAAATGATAGGCATCCCAATTTTTAACATCATAAAAACAATCTATTAATTCGAGTTGATCTTGTTTTTGTATGTAGAGTTGGGTAATCAGTTCACGTCGACTAATGTGTTGCCAAATTAAATCGATCTCTTTGTATTGTAGTGGCCTTAAGAAAATAGAAATTTTATTCTCCTTAAAGTAAGAGCAAACATGCCTATACACATGTTTGCTCAATGAGTGATTATGAATTAAGCGCTGCTTTTAGCTCATAAAGCTGTTCAAGTGCCTGACGAGGGGTCAGGTTGTCTACTTCGATTTGCTTAAGTAAATCGAGGGCAGGTGAAGAGACTTCAACTTCAATCACTTTCTCTATGACTTGAGTACTTGGTGTAACTTCTGAATCTAAAGTTGCAAACAAATCACTTTGAACACTAGTTTGTAAGTGCTGCTGTTGTTGCTTCTCTAAAATACGTAAACGCTTCTGAGCTTCTTTAATCACGTTAGCTGGAATACCAGCTAATTTTGCAACCTGTAAACCATGGCTTTGGCTTGCTGGCCCTTGTTGGACTTTATGCAATAAGATCAGATTACCGTTTAACTCTTGAGCAGTGACATGATAGTTATCAATACCAGGTTCGCTGCCCAACTCTGTTAATTCAAAATAGTGAGTCGCAAACAAGCAAAGACATTTAATGCGTTTGGTTAAATCAACCACACAAGCCCACGCTAAAGAAAGTCCATCATAGGTACTGGTTCCGCGACCAACTTCGTCCATTAACACAAGCGATTGATTCGTCGCATGGTGCAAGATTTGTGAAGTTTCAGTCATCTCAACCATAAAGGTCGATTTGCCTGTCGATAAGTCATCGGCTGAGCCAATACGGGTAAAAATACGGTCGATTGGGCCAAGTTTGGCAGCTCGTGCCGGAACGTAACTACCGCAGTAAGCAAGCAAACTAATTAATGCTGTTTGGCGCATAAAAGTAGACTTACCGCCCATGTTTGGACCGGTAATAATTGCCATACGGTGCTGGGCATCAAGGAAAGTATCATTTGGTGTAAATGGCGCTTTACTTAACGCTTCAACTACAGGATGACGGCCACCTTGAATCTTAATACCTGTTTCTGGTGTAAATTCAGGGCGTGCCCAGTTGTTTAAACGCGCTTGATGAGCAAAGTTTGCAATTACATCAATTTGTGCGATTGCTGAACTCATCATTTGTAGATGAGCAATATTTTCACGAAGGTTTTCAAGTAAAGCTTCAAATAACGCTTTTTCACGTGCTAATGCACGAGACTCACTTGATAAAACTTTATCCTCAAAACTTTTTAGCTCAGGCGTAATGTAGCGCTCGGCATTTTTTAAGGTCTGACGACGAATATAGTCGGCAGGGGCTTGTTCGGCTTGAGAGCGAGTCAGTTCAATATAGTAACCACTTACACGGTTATAACCGATTTTTAAGGTGCTAATGCCAGTACGTTCACGCTCTTTTATTTCTAAATCAATGAGGAATTGGCCTGCATGATCACGAATTTGGCGTAATTCGTCGAGTTCAGCATCATAGCCTTCTGCAATTACATTGCCATCACGAAGTAATACCGGTGGGTTTTCAACAATCGCAGCCATTAAATGTTGATGAAGCGATTTAAAGTCACCCAATTCTTGATCGAGCTGTCCTAATAACTTGGATTTCTTTGCTTGTACAACAGGTGCAAATGCATTTCGTAAAAATGGAATTTGCGCGCAAGCATGACGAAGCTGAACTAAATCGCGTGGTCGCGCACTACCCAGCGCCACACGACTAAGTACACGTTCAATATCCCCAATTTCTTTAAGCACTAAACGAACCGGACTTTCATGGTAGCCCTGAATTAACTGTTCAATTGCATCTAAACGTGCATCAAGTAATGCGGTATCACGGACAGGTTGCATGAGTGTTCGGCTAAGTAAACGTCCACCCATTGCAGTTTGGCAGTCGTTCACCAGTTGGAATAATGATGTGCCGTGTTCAAACAAAGGTTCAATAATTTCTAAGTTACGGCGCGTGATTGGGTCGAGCGCAATAAAGTCAGTGCTTTGTTCTAAAAGAATTGAACGAATATGTGGTAACGCCGTTTTCTGGGTTTCTTTGGCATAGTGAATTAGAGCAGCAGCAGCAGCTTTAGCCAAAGGTAGCGGATCTAAACCAAAACCAGAAAGCGTTGATACAGAGAACTGGTCACATAAGGTTTTTTGTGCATTGTTTAAATTGAAGTCTACATTTGGGCGCTTGGTTACAGGGCAATCTAAATGCTTTTTGATTTGTTCGATAATATTTTGATCGACAAGATCTTCATCAATTAAAATTTCACTTGGCATGAGGCGTGCCAGTTCAATTGGAAGTTGTTCCGGTTTGTAGTCTTGTTGTTGAACTTTAAAAATACCTGCACTTAAGTCGAGTAAAGCAAAACCGATCTGGTTTTGATGGATACATAACGCAACAAGATTAGAGGACTGATAACTTGTGAGTAATGCATCGTCGGTTAATGTACCAGGGGTAAGAATACGAACAACTTTACGCTCAACAGGACCTTTGCCGGTGACTTCACCCACTTGTTCACAAATGGCTACAGTGCGGCCTGCTTTTACTAAACGCGCCAAATAACCTTCGGCTGAATGGTAGGGAACGCCTGCCATTGGAATCGGGTTGCCATTTGCTTTACCACGATGGGTTAAAGTAATGCCTAAAAGTTTGGCTGCTAAATGCGCGTCTTCAAAGAACAGTTCGTAAAAGTCGCCCATACGATAAAACAGCAACGCATGTTGATAGTCTTTTTTGACTTTGAGATATTGCTGCATCATTGGAGTGTGGTTGGAGAGATCAGCCATGATTTCAGCGCTATTCATGCGTAAAAAACCCTTAAAAAAACGAAAAATTTACTTTTGGTTAATGAACCAATTTCAAGTTTTTAAAAAATGAATGTAATTCAAGAAAAGTACAATAACTGGATGAACCTTAGAACCAGCATCCCTAGTATAAAGTGTTTTCAGACCATTCCAGCGGTGCAATGGTAACAAATTTGAGTTATT
This sequence comes from Acinetobacter sp. 1566109, assembly GCF_000582255.1. Classification (NCBI taxonomy): domain Bacteria; kingdom Pseudomonadati; phylum Pseudomonadota; class Gammaproteobacteria; order Moraxellales; family Moraxellaceae; genus Acinetobacter; species Acinetobacter sp. 1566109. Next base: position 18,620 of record NZ_JEYB01000048.1, read on the forward strand.
GAAAAAAAGAGTAGTGAATTATTGAAGTACTTGAACAGTGTAAAGATGTATTGAAAAAGAACTTAAGCTTAAAAACGATTTTCTTGAGTAGAAGCTTAACTGTATAAGAGAAAAGAAACATACATATTAATTTTATGCATAGTTGAATATTCAAATAATTCATTTTATTCATTGTTATAGGTTGGGTATGTTTATAAGCATCGTACCAGCGATGTTATATGTTCGATAGCAAATAAAAACTCGTTTCCAAAACTGATAGGCAAACACAAGAATTTAAAAGCCCAACAGTAAAATAGACCAAGCTCAGGAGTAAAAATATGCCAACCAATTTGTTTGATTTAACAGGGAAAGTCGCATTAATAACTGGTGCAAGTCGTGGGATTGGTGAAGAAATTGCAAAACTTTTAGCTGAGTATGGCGCACATGTCATTGTTTCGAGTAGAAAAATTGATGATTGCCAAGCGGTTGCCGATCAAATTATTCAGGCAGGTGGCAAGGCAGAAGCGTTTGCATGTCATGTGGGTTCAATGGAGGATATTACGGCTATTTTTGATCATATCCGTTCTAAGCATGGGCGTTTGGATATTCTAGTCAATAATGCTGCAGCAAACCCTTATTATGGCCATATTCTCGATACAGACCTTGCGGCATATAACAAAACGGTTGAGGTCAATATTCGTGGTTATTTCTTTATGTCGATTGAAGCTGGAAAACTGATGCGAGCTCAAGGCAGCGGTGCGATTGTCAACACCGCTTCTGTGAATGCATTACAACCAGGCGACCGCCAAGCTATTTATTCAATTACCAAAGCAGCCGTGGTGAATATGACGAAAGCGTTTGCCAAAGAATGCGGCCCTTTAGGGATTCGTGTTAATGCCATACTCCCAGGTCTAACAAAAACCAAATTTGCTGGCGCCCTATTTAGCAATGAAGAGGTATATAACCGTTGGTTGCAAGAAATCCCATTACGCCGTCATGCGGAGCCACGTGAAATGGCTGGAACGGTTTTATATCTTGTCTCTGATGCAGCAAGTTATACCAATGGTGAATGTATTGTGGTTGATGGTGGTTTAACCATTTAAGGACGGGTAGCAATGTACGATCAGTATTCAGATCAAGTGGTCTCAATCACAGGTGCGGCGAGTGGATTTGGTGCACTGCTGGCCCAGCAATTGGCAGAACATGGAGCAAAATTAGTCTTGGGAGACCGCAATATCGCAGGGCTGAATGCAGTGGTTGAACCATTACAACAAGCGGGTATACAAGTAGTTGCGCAGGCTTGTGATGTTAGTCTTGAAGCAGAAGTACAGGCATTGGTACAAAGTGCGGTGGATCATTTCGGTAGAATTGATGTCAGTATAAATAATGCGGGTATGAGTCCGCCAATGAAAAGCTTTATTGATACCAATGAGGCAGATCTGGACTTGAGTTTTGCTGTAAATGCCAAAGGCGTATTTTTTGGAATGAAGCATCAAATTCGACAAATGCTACAACAAGGTGGTGGCGTTATTCTAAATGTTGCTTCTATTGCAGGTTTAGGAGCAGCTCCAAAACTGGCAGCTTATTCGGCAGCAAAACATGCAGTGGTGGGTTTAACCAAAACAGCAGCAGTGGAATATGCAAATAAAGGGATTCGGGTTAATGCAATTTGTCCATTTTATACCACTACACCGATGGTGCTCGACAGTGAACTGAACGCGAAACAAGACTTTCTGGCACAGGCTTCTCCGATGAAGCGTCTTGCCCATCCGAGTGAAGTTGTTGCAATGATGCTGATGATGTGTGCTAGAGAAAATTCATATCTCACAGGTCAGGCCATTGCAATTGATGGTGGTGTTACGGCTTATTAAATACTTATTAAGAACAAAATATTAATAAATCTATTTAGGAAAAAACTATGACAATCAATTTAACCAACCGTGTTGCAATTGTTACAGGTGCCGGTGCAGGCTTAGGACGTGAGCATGCGCTATTACTGGCTCGTTTAGGCGCAAAAGTTGTAGTCAATGATTTAGGCAGTGATGTACATGGCAATGGCGGATCAACTTCAGCTGCACAGAAAGTGGTTGATGAAATCATTGCAGCCGGTGGTGAGGCGATCGCCAATGGTGCTTCCGTCACCGATGCGGAGCAAGTCCAGCGTATGGTCGATGACACTATGGCTCGTTGGGGACGCATTGATATTTTAGTCAATAATGCGGGCATTTTGCGTGATAAAACCTTTAGCAAAATGACATTAGAAGATTTTCGGCTAGTGATCGATGTGCATTTGATGGGTGCCGTGAACTGCACTAAAGCAGTTTGGGAAATCATGCGCGAGCAGAAATATGGTCGTATTGTCATGACCACGTCATCCTCGGGTTTATACGGAAACTTTGGTCAGTCTAACTATAGTGCTGCAAAAATGGCTTTAGTAGGTTTAATGCAAACATTAGGCTTAGAAGGCGAAAAATATAACATTCGAGTCAATTGTATTGCCCCAACAGCAGCAACCCGAATGTTGGAAGGCTTGTTACCAGAAACCTCACTCAAAGCACTTGCACCAAGTGCAGTTAGTCCAGCGATTGCTGTATTAGTCAGCGAAGAAGCCCCTAATAAAATGATTATTTGTGCAGGGGCCGGAAGTTTTGAAGCTGCACATATTACCTTGACCCAAGGCATTCATTTAGGAACTGGCGATGAGGTAGTGCATAACTTGGTACAGCATTTAAGTGAGCTTACTGATCGTACCAATGAAATCGTTCCTACGATGGGCGCAGCGCAAGGCAATTTAGAGTTGCAAAAAGCGGGTTTAAGCGGGGACTAACATGAGTATAGTGACGATTGAGCAACTGTTTGACTTGCAAGATAAAGAACTAGGTGTCTCTGATTGGTTGACCATTGACCAAGCCATGATTAATGCTTTTGCGGATGTTACGCGAGATTGGCAATTCATCCATATTGATACCGAAAAAGCTAAACAAACTCCATTTGGTGGCACGATTGCTCATGGTTTTTTGACTTTATCTTTACTATCGGCTATGGCGGCCGAAGTATTGCCCTCTGTAGAGGGACAAACCTCATCGGTAAACTATGGCATGAATAATTTACGCTTTCTAAGTCCTGTGCCGAGCGGACATCGTGTACGGGGAAGATTTACCTTAAAACAAATCATAGAAAAAAGAGCGGGAAGCTATCAGCTGACCTTAGGTGTGACAGTTGAAATTGAAAACCACCCCAAACCAGCGCTCGTTGCCGAATGGTTAACGCTGATGAATTTTTAATTGGGAGAACCGTGTGAATAATGAAATGATTCTTTCTCGACAGGATGTCGATTTCTTACTGTTTGATTGGCTTAACATTGAAGTACTCAATCAGCGTCCTCGTTTTGCAGGGCAAGAGCGTAGTGATTATGCGGCAGTATTGAATGTATATGAAGACTTGGCAACTGATCTTTTTGCGCCCCACAATAAAAAAAATGATAGCCATGAACCTAGCTTTGATGGTGAGCGTGTAACTGTTAATCCAGAGGTAAGTGTCGCCTTAAAAGCCTTTGCAGATGCAGGTTTGATGAGCACAGCTTTTTCTACTGAATGGAACGGAATGAGTTTACCCAATACCATTGAACGAGCAGGTATGGCTTACCTGATGGGTGCAAATCCGGGTACGACAGGCTACGCTTTTTTAACGATTGGTAATGCAAATTTATTGATGGCCCATGGAGACCCTAAAAAAGTAAAGCCATATATTGATGCCATGATTGCAGGTGACTGCTTTGGTACGATGTGCTTATCTGAACCACAGGCCGGATCTAGTTTGGGAGATATTCGGACACGTGCAGTGCCAACAGCCGACGGACGTTATCGTTTATTTGGCAATAAAATGTGGATTTCAGGTGGTGAGCACGATATTTCAGGCAATATTGTGCATTTGGTTCTAGCCAAAATTCCAGATGAACAAGGGAAGTTACCTGCTGGCGTTCAAGGCATTTCGCTATTTACCGTACCTCGAAAATTAGTTGATGAGCAGGGAAATATAGGTGAGCGCAATGATGTCGCTTTGGCCGGAATCAACCATAAAATGGGCTACCGTGGCACCGTCAACTGTGTATTAAATTTTGGTGAAGGTCGTTATACACCAGAAGGAGAACCAGGCGCTATTGGTGAGCTGGTGGGCGAAGCTGGCAAAGGGCTTTCTTATATGTTCCATATGATGAATGAGGCCCGAATTTCAGTTGGTCTGGGCGCAGCCGCCTTGGGATATACAGGTTATTTGCATGCACTGGACTATGCAAAAAACCGTTTACAAGGCCGCTCTCGTAGTGAACGTGATCCGAGTTCTCCACAAATTCCAATTATCCAACATGCAGATGTGCGCCGTATGCTTTTGGCACAAAAATCATATGCCTCTGGAGCACTTGCACTTTGTTTGTATGCTGCAAAATTAACAGATGATATTCACTCTCTTGAAGATAGCGAGCAACAGAAAAAGGCACAACTACTCCTCGATTTACTTACCCCTGTGGTAAAAAGCTGGTCATCAGAATGGGGACTCGTGGCCAATGATTTAGCCATTCAAGTACATGGGGGATATGGCTATACCCGTGAATACAATGTAGAGCAGTTCTATCGGGACAACCGACTCAATCCAATTCATGAAGGTACATTTGGCATTCAGGCGATGGATTTACTCGGACGCAAAACACGGATCAATGATGGTCTGGCGATGCACGTTTTGAATGAAAAAATCACAGGAACAATTGCTCAAGCTCAGTCAATAGCAGCATTACAGCGCCATGCCAATACTCTTGCTCAGACATGGCAACGGGTTCAGGAGGTAACGGCAGCATTACATGCTATTAAGGATATGGATATGCAATTGGCAAACGCTGCCAATTATTTAGAAGCATTTGGACATTTAGTGGTTGGTTGGTTATGGCTAGATCAGGCAATAACCCTTCATGAAAATCTAGCCACTTCATCAGCAACAGATTTTTTAAATGGCAAGTTAGCTGCCTGTGATTATTTTTTTGGTTGGGAAATGCCTAAAATTTACAGTTGGCTCGCTGTTCTTGATCCAATTGAAACTACGCCATTAAATATGCAGGAAGCTTGGTTTTAATCACCAAAATTAATCTCATTTATACTTCATTACGCTGACCATAAGCGTAATGAAGTTATGATTTTTAATAACTTTGGTATAACAGTATTAGATAAACAAACTCAAAGCCATATAGTGAAATATATTGGTTTGGACTTGTTTGTGGAAAGCCCAATTTTATAAAGAAATATGACTCATTTTTTGATGTATGAAGTCAATGAGCGCTCTTGTTTTAGCGGGTAAGTAACGACGATTTGAATACAGTGCGAATAACTGCAAAGGGGCTGCCTTTTGTTCAAATTCAATCTCGACTAGCCGTCCGTCGCTAAAGTAGGGTTGGCAAGTTTGTTTTGATAGAATTGCAAAACCGATACCTGCTACAGCAGCTTGTCCTGCCATCTCTCCGCTGTTTACTCGATAATGTCCTTTAACCTTAATGGCCTCGAATTCCCCCTTTTTATTGACAAATTGCCAAGGAGCACCTTTGAGTGCACTGACTGTTGTAATACAGGGTAACTCTTCAAATTGCTCGATACGAGTAGGGGTGCCATAACGCTGAATGAGAGAAGGGGCTGCAACAATCGTGCATGGGATAGTCACCAGATGACGAGCGATGTAGTCACTGTTATCCATCTGACCGCGGCTAATGATAATCGCTAAATCCAGATCATCTCGTAGAGATTCAAAACCCGACAAATTTGTGACACAGCTGATTTCTAAGTCTGGATACTGACAGGCGAATTCTGCAATCACAGAACCTAGCAGTGCAGGGCCTATTTCATTTGGAATACAAATTCGTAATGGACCTTTAAGCTGCATTTGACGCAACGTTAATTCTGTCTCCGTTTGCTCAAGCGCTTCGAGTAATGGCTTTGCTCTGGTATAGAGTAGTTGCCCTGCCTGAGTGAGTTTCATATGTCGAGTACTACGCTCAATGAGCTGAAGATCGAGTTTTTCTTCTAACTGAGAAATGCAGCGACTCACGTTTGATGTTGGCATTTCAAGCAGTTTCGATGCACCCACAAAACTTTCTTTTTCAACCACAGCAATGAATACTTTCAGGGTATTAAAATCCAGAGCCGGACGCATCAATTGTCCCATATTTGATAATAATAAAAGCCATTTCTACCATATAATCAATACTATTGATAGCAGTTAAACTCGGACATCTTTTATCTATAGGTTACTGCGATGTCCCTAGCCACACAGACGTTTAATTATAAAGTCCTCATGCGGATAGCCACTGTAATTGCTTTCGTTCAGTTCACGAATGCACTGAAATATATGGTGTTCAATCCTATTTTTGTTTTTATGGCGACAGATTTCGCAGTGCCAGTATCGAGTGCTGACTAGACTCAAAAAAAGTGAGTAAAGTATATATAAATGAGACTCATTTGCAATGGTTTGGAGTGAATAAAGGGGTGGGAAAAATTAATAATAATTTAACTTTTTAATTAGATTATCTTTTTACTGTCAGATCATGCAGGTTTTATTACTGGTCAAGTTCTCAATGTTGATGGTGGTGGAAGCTTATAGATAATCGTAACAATGCTTAGGTACTGAAAATTTAAACTTCATCTTGCCTAATTTAAAAAAAGATAGGAAGGTTCATAGAAAAAACACATCCTATGAAAGCTATAACTTTGTAATGTTGATTCATTCTAAATGACAGACGTAATCAATCACTTCATCTGTAATAATTTTAAATTTACTATTTTCTGGAACCTTAAAAGATTCACCACTTGAATAGATTTTAGTCTCCGGATCATCGCCAATTTGAATACTACATTTGCCTGAAATGATCTCAATGCGTTCTGAAACGTGGGTTTTAAAAGTTAAAGCTTTTTCTGTTGGAAGAATCACCCCTAAAGTCTTTTTTGTACCATCTTCAAGTTCAATAACATGACTAATGGAGTGTCCCTCGTAATGAACATTCGCTTTTTTTGTTATAGAAACAGCATCAAATTGATTTGGCATTTTTCTTGTCTCTTTTATTGTACCGAATATGTACAAGATAATAATAAAAGCTCATCTCAACTTTCAAGCTTTAAAAATAGATTGTTAGATGGACACTAGAAATAAATGCATTTCGAATATGAGGTGATTGTTTAAAATGTAGGGCAAATATCTTTTTATTAAAATTAGAATAATAGACCTCTTGCGAAAGTCGTTATTGCAAGTTCATCCGATTTACCAGTGCAGCGATTAAGTTAATGCGTAAACCGAATCTTTTCCGTCTATTTCGATAGCGTTCACTTAATATTCTAAATGTTTTCAATTGACTATTAATATGTTCGATCACAACTCGTATTTTTCCAATCATTTTATTGTACTTTTTCTCAACATCAAATAAGGGTAAATTCTTCTTTTTCTTTATTGGCATCAATAATTTAAAGCCATCTTGCTCTAATCCGTAGTACCCTAAATCGGTCATAACATATTTACAATGTTTGAATTTTTTAACCGTTCTTCTTGCCAATTTAATGTCATGCTGACTGCCATTCGATATATCTAGCCCTATGATTTGTTTGCTGTTCGGATGATAGATCACTTGTGCTTTTAGCGTATGTTTCTTCTTTTTACCACTGTAGAACTTACTCTGATTTTTTTATCGGACGTTCTATTGAACATTCTGTCGCATCAATAATGACCCAGTTAAACTGTTCGTCTGCTGTGGTAATGCTTCGTTTTGGCAGAGTAAACCGTCTTGATTTCATCAATGCATCTTCAACCTTTTTAATGATTCGATTCACATTACTTTCAGCGATATGGTAATTTGCAGCCAACTCCAATTGAGTGCTGTAATTCCGTAAGTAATTGAGTGTTAATAATAATTGATCCTCTATAGCTAAAGTATGAGGACGCCCAGATTTCTTTTTAAGTGATTCTACTTCTTTTAAAACTTCGATCATTTCACTAAAAACTGGTCGAGGTACACCAACCAAGCGCTGGAATTCAGAATCTGAAAAACGATTTAATTTCTGATATCTCATGAAATTTAGATTGAGGTGGTTTTT
>NZ_JEYB01000049.1:0-24979 GCF_000582255.1 Acinetobacter sp. 1566109
AAAGTTTAGAAGAAATTAAAGAATTTATTTGAAAAATAATTTTTATTATTTAAAGTAAGTTTTTTTGGTAAGAAAGGATATTATTTTATATATTTTAATAAATCCTCTTAAGTTTTTATTTTGGAAATTATATGAATAGTAGCGATATGATGTTTATAATCCCTTTAAGTTATAGCGAAAGGGAGAAAGAAATCTTTTTTCTTAAAGATCTTTTAAATAAGTTTGATAAAGATAGTTTAATTGGTTGTAATGTTTTTGTTAGTAATAATATTTATAATCTAGAGGTTATTTTAGCTTTAAACTTTGAAAATGAAATAGAAGAATTTAAATTTTGGATTAAAGAGAGGTACTCATCAAAAGCTAATATTATGCAGTTAAAATATTGTTTTAGTGATTATTTTTTTCATATTCAAAATAAGGGTTACAATGCTTTTTCTCTAACTGATGCTAAAAGTGTAGATGTTTTTTTTACAGATATAGGTAATGATATGTTTTTATTTCATTCGAAACAGGTTATGAATAAAATTTTACCACCTATTGATGACTACTTAAGAAATGCAACTATTTTTCTATCTCATTCCTCTTTAGATAAAGATAAGGTTGATAGTGTATATAATTATTTGAATTCAAAGGATATCAGGGCTTGGTATGATAAATATGAAATTGATTTTGGCGAAAGTATAACTGATAAAATTAATAAAGGTTTAGATAATAGTAACTTGGGATTGATTTTTTTGTCGAAGAATTTTTTAAAAGCAGAGTCAGGGTGGACGCTAAATGAGATGAATTTCTTTTTCTCAAGAAGAATGAGAGATACTCAAAAAAAATTTATTGTAATTAATTTAGATTTGAAACAATCTGAGTTGCCTCCACTTTTACAGGATTATAAATATATGGACTTTAATAGCATAAGTTTTTATCAAGATCTTTATAATACTTTAAAGCGTTTAGATTTTTAGAATTTAGGTATTTTACTTCTCTAAAGTTAATATAAGATTAACTTTAGAGAGGCTTTAGATTTATAATTCTAGGTAGGATGGTTATTATCATATAATTTGTTTGCGATAATAATAAATATATGTTCCGTGAAATCCTAAAAATGTTTGAGACGAGCCCGTAGTTAAACTCTCAAAAATAAAACCCCACTACTATTAGGAGGGTTCTAATTTATTTAAATCGACTAAACAGTTTAGCCCTGTAATATATTGACATTAGCAGCAGTAAATAAGTTACGTAACTAAGCCAATAAATTTAAACGGTTTACTTTGAGGTCAGCATAATCTGCCATGACCATTACACCATCAAAGAAGGTATTGTTAAGTACGCAAAGCATTACAAGCTCAGATTCTTTACTTAAACCATTTTCTAAAGCTCTGGCAAAAAGAAGAACAGTACAATAGCTCCAAAAATTCCGCTTAAGATCAGCCAGTCTTTTTTACGCATATCTGCAAGGCGAATCACCGAAAGATAAATACTGCTGAAAAAAACCAAAACAAAAACCAGCAAAACTAGCGGATTATTGAAGAAGAATTTGCTGATGCCAAATAGCATGAAAATAATGGTACTCGAAATCCAATACAGCAGAGCCAAAATAAATTTGTTCACTGATAAATTACGAACAGAACGATCTAAACGAGGCAGAGTTACAGCTAGTATAATCAGCCCAGCAAAACCACCTAGAATAGAGATAACCATAAAGAACAGGCCGCTCATATCTGGTTTGGTCTTTATATGAGGATATAGTTTCCATAGGCCATAACCGAATGACATCAAAAGGGTGTGGCAAAGAACAAGATAACCATCTATACGATAAAAATTTTTAATTGAAGAGGTATTCATTATGATGACTGCGGATTTATTTTTAATATTATTAAAAAACCCCACTAATCTATAGAGGGGTTCTCATTAATTTACAACTAATAAAGGCTTAGCCCTGCAACACGCTCACATCAGCCACAGCAGTAAACAAGTTACGCAACTGAGCCAATAAACGTAAACGGTTTGCTTTCAGGTTAGCATCATCTGCCATTACCATTACGCCATCAAAGAATGCATCAATCGGCGCGCGAAGTGCTGCAAGCTTAGAAAGAGCAGCAGTGTAGTCTTTTGCTGCAAGTAATGGTTCAACTACAGGTGTCACTGCTTGAAGCTCAGCAAATAATGCCTTTTCAGCATTTTCAACCAAGTTCGCTTCAACAACAGAACCTTCTGGTGCTGCTTCTTTTGCAAGAATGTTAGCCACACGTTTATTTGCAGCAGCAAGTGCAGCAGCTTCAGGTAATGTGCGGAAGTGGTTAACAGCATTTACGCGCTTGTCAAAATCAAGTGGAGATTTTGGTGCAAGTGCTTGAACGGCTTGAAGTACATCAACAGCAACGCCTTGGTCTTCGTACTTGGCACGATAACGACCTTCCAAGAATGCAACAGCATCAGCACGAGTCTTGTCGTGGTCTTTAACGATATCGCCATAGCCTTGAAGCGCAAGATTCACTAGCTCTTCAATCGTTACATCTAATTCATTTTCAATGATTAAACGTAAGATACCAATTGCTGAACGACGAAGAGCAAATGGGTCTTTAGAGCCTGTTGGCGCTTGTCCAATACCGAAAATACCAACCAGCGTATCTAAACGGTCAGCAAGGGCAATGGTTGTACCTGTTTTAGTTTTAGGTAAAACATCACCCGCAAATTTTGGTAAATATTGTTCACCTAAAGCTTCAGAAACTTCAGTGTTTTCACCTTCAATACGTGCGTAGTAAGTACCCGCAATACCTTGAAGTTCTGGGAACTCACCTACAAGTTCAGAAGTTAAGTCACATTTAGCAAGTAATGCAGCTTTTTCAGCATCGGCTGGGTTTGCACCAGTGATTGGAGATAATGCAACTGCAAGTTTTGCAATACGTGTTGATTTGTCCCAAAGCGTACCAAGTTGTGCTTGGAATACCATGTTTGCTAGTTTTTCTTTACGAGATGCAAGCGGTTGCTTTTGATCTTGTAAGAAGAAGAATTCAGCATCAGACAAACGAGGACGAACAACTTTTTCGTTACCTTCAATAATTTGAGTCGGGTCTTTAGACTCAATGTTTGAAACAGTAATGAAGTAAGGTTGTAATTTACCTTCCGCATTGATCAAACAGAAATATTTCTGGTTGTCTTGCATTGTCGTAATAAGTGCTTCTTGAGGAACAGCTAAGTAGCGTTCTTCAAAAGTTGCCCGTAAAGCTACAGGCCATTCAACGAGACTTGTTACTTCATCAAGTAAGTCAGCTGGAACAATTGCAGTCGCGTTAACTTCATCAGCTAACTTTTTCACTTGTTCTTGTATGTTTGCCTGACGCTTTTCAAAGTTCGCAACGACGTAAGCTTTTTCTAAAGCCTCTAAGTAATCATTTGCATGCGCTAAAGTTACAGCGTCAGGTGCATGGAAACGGTGACCATAAGTCACATTGCCAGCTTTGTGATCTTGAATAGTCGCGTCAACAATTTGGTTATCTTTGAGTAAGACAACCCATTTCACTGGACGTACAAATTCGGTACGGCTTGCAGCAGAACGCATGCGCTTAGCAATTGGTAAATTATCTAACGCTGTTTGTAAAATCTGTGGAAGTAAAGCGTCAAGGCTTTGTCCTTTCACATCTTTTAAATAGCAAACTTTTTCAACTTTACCTGCTTGGAATGTAGAAAGCTGATCAACAGTAATGCCTTGTCCACGCATAAAGCCTTTAAGTGCTTTAGTCGGTTTGCCTTCTGCATCGTAAGCTGCTTGAACAGCCGGGCCGTCAAAACGTTTTTGTGTATCCGCTTGCGCAGCATCTACATCTACAATTTTAAGCGCTAAACGACGTGGAGCGGCATAAGCTTCAATAGATGCGAAGTTTAAACCTGCTTCATTTAAGCCTTTTACAGTTTCTGCTTGTAGTGCATCACGTAATGTTTTTAAGCTTTTTGGTGGAAGCTCTTCACAGCCAAGTTCGAATAAAACAGTATGTTTGCTCATTAGTTTTTCTCCGCCTTTGCTGCTTCACTTTCAGCTTGTGCTTTTAGCTGTGCCAATACTTCATCACGTAAATGCGGTTCTGCCATTGGGAAGCCAAGTTCTGCACGCGCTTGTACATAACTTTGTGCAATTGCGCGTGCCAAAGTACGTACACGTAAAATGTAACGCTGACGCTCAGTCACAGAAATTGCACCACGTGCATCAAGCAAGTTAAAGGTATGAGACGCTTTAACAACTTGCTCATAAGCTGGAAGTGGAAGTTTAGCTTCCATTAAACGGTTTGCTTCTGACTCGTAGAAATCAAACAGTTCAAATAGTTTGTCAACTGGAGCGTATTCAAAGTTATAAGTCGATTGCTCAACTTCATTTTGATGGAATACGTCGCCGTAAGTTACCGTGCCGAATTGGCCTTTCGTCCAAACAAGGTCATATACCGAATCAACACCCTGTAGGTACATCGCAAGACGTTCTAAACCGTAAGTGATTTCGCCTGTTACTGGGTAACATTCAACACCACCGACTTGTTGGAAGTAAGTGAACTGAGTTACTTCCATACCGTTAAGCCAAACTTCCCAACCTAGGCCCCAAGCCCCAAGAGTTGGAGATTCCCAGTTGTCTTCTACGAAACGGATATCGTGAGTAAGCGTATCAATCCCGATTGCTTTTAAAGAATCGAGATACAGCTGCTGGATGTTGTCTGGGTTTGGCTTAAGTACCACTTGGAATTGGTAGTAATGTTGCAAACGGTTCGGGTTTTCACCGTAGCGGCCATCTTTTGGACGACGTGAAGGTTGAACGTATGCCGCGTTCCAAGTCTCTGGCCCTAAAGCACGTAAGAATGTTGCGGTGTGGAATGTTCCAGCGCCCATTTCCATGTCGTAAGGTTGTAGTACGACGCAGCCTTGTTCGGCCCAATAGTTTTGTAGGGCAAGAATTAAGCCCTGAAATGTATCAATGTGCGAGATGGCGCGACTCATGTAGCATCCACGAATTTATGAGAAAAATTGCCCCTAAGTATAAGGATTTTGTAGGGGAGTGGCAAAGGCTTAATCAAATGAATACGTGATTAGCCTATTTGTTTTCGGCTTAGCCATTTCAAGCTTAACCAGTAGCAAAAGCCCGTAAATAAAATCATGAGATAAAAACTGTAAATCTTATAAATATTCCACCAAGGAGACGGGAATGACCCGACAAAAAACAAATGTGCAATAGGGCTAATTAAAATCCAGATCGCAGTTCCGCTGATGAAAATACTCATCAGATTTAAACGACTTTTACGGGCCAGAAAATAGGAAATGATATATGCGAAAGGAATAACTAGAAGGCCATAAAAAAGTAAATAAAATAAGAAATGGGCTAGTAAAATAACTCCAATCGAATAAAGGTTAAACTCAGCATTTAATGTCATGACCCCTAAGACAGATAAACTCAGCAATGGTAGGGGTGCAAGCGCAAGTGCATGAATAATCGTTTTTTTGTTATATTGAAGCATATTAAAAATTATAGAACTGAGAAGAAGTTATGTTGAAATTTTGCTGCAAACTTATTGTTTTCTCCAGCCTTTTCTGTAGCCCGTGGCTTTACGCGCAAACCGAAACTGATGAGCAAGATGAATACAATCAATGTGTAGACCAGACCATTAAAGAAATGAAGCTTGAAAGCATTAATAATATGGTCGTGTATAGCTGTTCTGAACAAGCTAAAAAGACTTATGAAGAAAAAATTGTTGCTCTGATTGATCAAATTCGTGCACAAAGCGAAGAATACAAACAGCCAGAACGTTACCAAGATATTTTAAAATCTCAGCGACTCTGGAAAGCCTATGTAGATCAGGAATGTAATAATGCAGGTTCATATATCGGCTCACCGATGTATTCATATTGCCCAATGCAAGAGTATGAAAAGCGTGTAAAGCAGCTTGAAGAATACGTTAATTAAGACAAATTATTTTAAACGTCACCTCATGACGCTGAGCGTACTTCCCTAGATTAAATTTAAGAATGCGACATGATATTTTCTAAACGATGCCATAAATGAGTCGTTTGATATGTCTGATCGCATTCGGGAAAAACTACAAATTCTTGCTGATGCTGCTAAATATGATGTGTCTTGTTCATCAAGTGGCAGTGACCGTAAAAACAAAAATAAAGGTCTGGGGGATGCTAGTCATTCGGGTATTTGCCATAGCTATACTGAAGATGGTCGTTGTGTGTCTCTCTTAAAAATTCTGTTTAGCAATGTCTGTATTTTTGACTGCGCCTATTGTGTTTCACGTCGTTCTAATGACGTTCAACGTGCCGCATTTACGGTACAAGAGGTCGTCGATTTAACCATTAATTTTTACCGACGTAATTATATTGAAGGGTTATTTTTAAGCTCCGGCATTTTTAAATCGGCCGATTATACGATGGAGCGCATGCTCCAAGTGGTTAAAAAGTTGCGCCTTGAAGAAAACTTTAATGGTTATATTCACCTAAAAACAATTCCGGGCGCATCGCCTGAACTGATTCATGAAGCAGGTTTATATGCTGACCGGATGAGTATTAATTTAGAAATGCCGACAGAGATGGGGCTAAAAACTTTTGCGCCAGAAAAATCACATGAGGAAGTACAAAAAGATTTAGGTTTGGTTCGTGACAGACTCATTCAACTGAAAGATGAACGACAAGTTATTAAGCATGTGCCGAAATATGTACCAGCAGGGCAGACCACCCAAATGGTGGTAGGAGCGCATCAAGAGTCAGATCAAGATGTCTTGTTCATGGCAGACAAGCACTATAAAGAATTTAAACTCAAACGCGTCTATTATTCGGGTTATATCCCAATTAATACCGAAAATAATTACTTGCCTGCTGTTGGTTCTGCACCGCCGTTGCTTCGTGAAAATCGACTCTATCAAAGTGATTGGTTGATGCGTTTTTACGGTTTTGAAGTCAATGAAATTGTTAATGAAAAACACCCAAATTTGGATCTGGATGTAGACCCAAAATTAAGCTGGGCGTTAAGGCATCCCGAGCAGTTTCCAGTAGATTTAAATCGTGCAGATTATCAAATGATTTTACGTGTACCGGGTATTGGGGTGAAATCGGCCAAGAAAATTGTGCAAGCACGCCGGTTTGGCAAAATCCATACCGATTTACTTAAAAAACTCGGTGTGGCCTATCAGCGTGCAAAATTCTTTATTCGCTGTGAAGACACTCCAAAATTCCAAAAAGAATTGTCTTCAAGTTTTATTCGGCAGCAGATTTTAACGCAGGGATCTTCGAAATATGTGCAGCAACTCTCGCCACAATTAAGTCTTGGGTTTTAGCCATGTTTAATGAGGAGGTTGCTTACTATTTTGATGGTTCAATGGTTGGGCTGCTGAGCTGTGTTTTTCGTGCATTTCAATTTAAAGAATTACAGGTCAGGCTCTGTTTGAATGATGCAGCTCAACATGGTTTATTTGCCGATAAAATTGAGGTTGCAAATAATGAGCAACATGCTGAACGTGTATGGGCTGCGCTACAAAAAAAGCTTTCATCTTCTTCGTTAAAACAATTTTATTTTGCTTATTTATCCGAATCTTTAGATGCCTATCAGCATTTATTTAATTACTGTATTTATGTGTTTACTAGCCATGTTTCCATAGAAAAAGATTATTCAAATCCTAGTGTTCTGGCAATTGCACAGTGGACGAAAAAGGTCGGGCGAGAGAAGCATCGAATGGAGGCTTTTATTCGTTTTAAGAAAACTAATGATGAGCTTTTTTTAAGTCTGGTTCGTCCTGATTTTAATGTTTTACCACTCATTCAGCCGCATTTTAAACGGCGTTATCAAGATCAGCGTTGGTTGATTTATGATGAGCAACGTAAGTTTGGAATTTATTATGATTTACGGGAAATACATGAAGTTTCGCTCGAAGCCTCGGACGTTGACCGTAATTTAAAAAATGGAATGAGTCAAAGCTTTCAGCTTGAGTTAGATGAGCAAGAAGTTTTGTATGATCAGCTTTGGAAAGATTATTTTAAGAGCGTAAATATTACAGAACGCCAGAATATAAAGCTCCATGTGCAATATTTGCCGAAACGTTACTGGCGTTATTTAAATGAAAAATTGATGGAATATTAAAATTTTCAAATAGTAAGAATATATTCAACAGGTTTTCTGATAATTGAAAGATATAATTTAAATGCACTTTATGTGGCTTTGGGCGTATACTTTTGCCCGTTATAAATAACGGCATATCCCCTAAGGTGTACTGTGAGTGTTATACAGCCAGAATGGTTACAGATTTTAAAACCGAATTTTAAGGTTTTACCACTAAAAGAACGGTTGCTTTGTGGCGTTGGAGCGCTATGTGGTTTAGCAATTTCTTCCTTAATTAGCTGGTATGTTTTAGGTGGAATTAATGCATGGTACATTGCACCTATGGGAGCTTCCTCAGTTCTCTTATTTGCTGTGTCGACCAGTCCGCTGGCTCAGCCTTGGAATGTTATTGTTGGTAATACCTTAGCCGCCATTATTGGCGTAGCCTGTGCACAGTACATTCCGGATTTAACTACGGCTTTTAGTGTGGCTGTAGGGCTTGCTATATTTTTAATGATGACCACTGACTCTTTGCACCCACCGAGTGGTGCAGTTGCGATTACGGCTGTGTTGGGTGGTGTGGCTATTCACAAATTAGGTTTCTATTTTGTTTTCTATCCAGTTCTACTCAATTCATTACTTCTACTCGGTTTCGCCATCTTTTTTAATAGACTGATTGGGCGGCATTATCCAGTTACTGCACACTTAAATGAACGCAGTAAAGATCCAACGCCAACTCAAAAAGTCTCAATTCAGCCAAAAGATATTGAATATGCATTAGAGCATCACACTGAACTATTAGATATTAGTCAGTACGATTTAGAAAAAATCATTTTAGAAGCGCAAGAACATGCCAATGAACGCATGGTGAACCAATATGCCTGTCAGGATATTATGAGCCGTGATGTGATTAAACTACATGAAGATGATGATATTCATCAGGCATTAGATAAATTTAAACAAGTGAACTTGATGAGCTTACCTGTGGTCAATGCAGAAAACCATTTAGTAGGAACTTTAGCGCTATATGAAGTTGTGGAGTGGTTTAAAGGGGCAGCCGATCCAAGAAACTCATGGCAACATTATGTAAAGCAAATTATGAGTCGTCGAGTTGTTACTGTACTACCAACTCAGCCTATTCAAGATCTTGTACCTTACTTTGTTGAGAAGTCATTTAACTATATTCCTGTTGTTGAAGAGCGAAAACTGATAGGAATCATTAGCCGTGCAGATATGATCGCGGCATTACAACAGCAGTTAAATCGAAAACTATAATTTTAAGCATAAAAAAAGCTACGGTTGATTAGGGGATGCAACCGTAGCGACCAAAATAAACTAAGTGATTTAATGTATTTGTTCTTCTCGTACAGTACGAACAGGTTGTTGATAACCTTGGACTTGTTCAGGCTGTCTTTTCGGAATAACTAACCATAAAACCAAGTAGACTAAAATTCCTGGGAAAGCCGCACTCATTACCGAGACCAATACGAAAATAATGCGTAATAAATTTGCGTTCCAACCAAAACGTTCAGCAATACCGCCCATTACACCGGCGATCATGCTTTGTCGGTTCGAGCGATATAAACCAGAATTGGTCATGTAGTTCTCCTCAAATATATAAATGACAAGGTTTGTTATTTCCCTTGGTTAATAGAAATATGGCGACAAAATTAACTAATTAAAGTCCGATAAAATTAAAAATAGTTAAAATATGTAAATGATTTAAATGAATGAAAGCAACATCTACTAAAATGCACCCTTTCGGGGCTAAAAGTGTTTGTAGCAGTAATGGTAGTGTTCTTAAATCATAATTTGAACAGTCACATTGCTGTTGTATGTGAATGATGTATATGTCTTTGAAGTGGTCTGGTCTTTTAATTAAACATTTAGGTTTGGCAGCCATCTTATGTATGGCGCTGAGTGCCTGTGATGCAAATCATGCCGATTCTAAGGATCACTCAGCGTTAGCAACGACTTCTAAACATGATAATAGTCTAGTTAAAAGTACGACTGCAGTTAAAACGTTGGATGATGCAGCGGGACGAACTTTTTTACCCGATGGTGCCCCAGATCAGACATCTAAAATATCTGAATCAGATCAACAATATGCAGGTCGCTATCATACCCGTATTTCATGTGAAGATAATTTTGCCGATTGTGAAACAGGTGAAGCGGAATATATTTTAAACTTATTACCTGATGGCACTGCGTATTGGAACGTTGTTCATTTTGGGCGAATCAGTAATAAAGATGGTGCAAAAAGTGCAGTCATCAATCGATTATGTCCTTCATTAAAGTGGAAAGTTGATTCTGCTGCTCATGAGTTAAAGATTCAGTGTCCAACATCAGATGTTAACTTCTACTTTAATATTATTTCGAAACAGAAATTAATCGTAAATTTAGAAAAACTGTTCTATAGCGATTATGGTAAAAATCGTGAGTTTTTAGAACAAAACTATTTTGTTCCTACAAAAGCTTATGTACTTAATAAAGAATAAAGTTATTTTAAATCAATAAAAAAGAGCGCAATATTAATTGCGCTCTTTTTTATTTTACTACTTACTTATTAACTTATTATTAGTAGTCGAAGCTAAAGTGTTCAACTGGTAATGAAGTAAGTGTACGAGAAGTCGTTACCATTGATTCTGCATGACCTTGTGCACGTGGTAATAAGCGGTCGAAGTAGAAATCAGCAACTTTAATTTTTGCTTTATAGAATTCAGGAGTTTCTTTACCGTCACCTGCTTCTAATTTTTCAGAAGCAACTACGGCTTGTTGAGCCCAGAAATAAGCCATCATGACATAGCCTGAGAACATCAAGAAATCTACAGAAGCAGAAGATACGATGTCACGGTCTTTACGTGCAGCAAGCATGATACGAACAGTTAAAGTGTTCCATTGAGCACAAAGCTTTGTTAAATCCCAAGCGAAACGACGTAAGTATTTATTACGTGCATGTGTTGCACAGAATTTTAAGATTTCAGCAGTGTATTCACGCACTACTTTACCTTTTGAGCTTAACAACACTTTACGACCAATCAAGTCGAGTGCCTGAACACCAGTTGTTCCTTCGTATAAAGTAGAAATACGAGCATCACGTACGATTTGCTCCATACCCCATTCTTTGATGTAGCCATGACCACCATACACTTGCATACCGTGGTTAGCAGCTTCTAGGCCAAGCTCAGTCAAGAACCCTTTCAAAATTGGTGTATAGAAACCAAGTTTGTCATCATAATCTTCAAATGCAGCTTGGTCACCGCGCGTCAAAGCGTCTGTCATTTTGTCAGCAAGCTGTGCTGCGTAATAGATCATTGAACGACCGCCTTCAGCGATCGCTTTTTGTGTTAATAACATACGACGTACATCAGCATGGTGAATAATCGCATCAGCCACTTTATCTGGATCTTTTTTACCAGAAAGGGCACGCATAGACATACGTTCTTTGGCATAAGGTAGAGCACCTTGGAAAGATAACTCAGCATGTGCAATACCTTGAACCGCAGTACCAATACGCGCAGTGTTCATAAAAGTAAACATCGCATGTAAGCCTTTGTTTACTTCACCAATGAGGTAGCCTGTTGCGTTGTCAAAGTTCAACACAGCAGTTGCAGAAGCACGAATACCCATTTTATGTTCGATTGAACCACAGCTAACCGTGTTACGTTCACCTACGCCGCCATCAGCGGTTGGAATAAACTTAGGAACGATAAATAAAGAAATACCGCGTGTACCTGCTGGTGCATCTGGAAGACGTGCAAGCACGATGTGAATAATGTTCTCAGTTAAATCGTGTTCACCAGCAGAAATGAAGATTTTTGTACCAGAAATTTTATAAGTACCATCAGCTTGAGGCTCAGCTTTAGTTTTTACCTGACCTAAGTCTGTACCACATTGAGGTTCGGTTAAGCACATTGTGCCGCTCCATGTACCTTCAACAAGTTTAGGCATATAGGTTTGTTTTTGCTCATCTGTACCGAATTGCAAAATCGTATTCATACAACCTGAGCTTAAACCAGGATACATGGTAAATGACCAGTTCGCTGTACCCATCATCTCTGATTTAATCAGGTTTAAAGACATTGGAAGGCCTTGGCCACCAAATTCTTCAGGATAAGAAAGTCCTTGCCAGCCACCCATTACAAACTGGTCATAAGCTTCTTTAAAACCTTTTGGTGTTTTCACTTCGCCGTTGTCAAAATGGCAACCTTCTTCATCGCCAGATTGGTTAAGGGGAGAGAGTACGTTTTCACAATAATCTGCCGCACCTTCAAGAATCATATCTACAGTATCTGGATCTGCACTTTCACCATTTGATAAAGTTTTATAGTGAGCAGGGTAGTCTAATACTTCATTCATTAAGAAGCGGATATCGTGTAGGGGAGCTTTATATGCTGGCATGGCTTTAATCCTAATTGTAAGACATTGTGGGATTATCTGAATCGATGATTTGATTATTCACTCGCATGATAAAAATACAATGTTAATCACACCCGAAAAGAATGTCAGAAAAGCGAATTTTGTCGAAAATAAATACACTGGAAATTATATTTTCTGATAAAGTCAGGTCTTATACTTTTATGTGAAAAAACAACTAATTTTTTTATTTTTAGCAAGTTTTGTTAAAAAGATAAAGCGATAAGGTTTTAAAAAAGGTTATGCATTTAAAATATCTCAGTTTATGTTTATTTAGTTTGGGCTTGACTGCATGTGCACAACACGGCGTGCGTCCACAAGTGGCATCTGCGAATTTAGAGCAAAAGGCCATTCAAAGCGTTAATGCGATGTATGAATATCCAAGTTATGACTATCGCGGAAATTTTAAAATCACGGTTGATCCATCACAAATAAAGCAAAATGGAAAAGCTGAAAATAGTCCAAAACTTGATGCCGAATTACAAAAGAAAGTTGATCAATATTTAGGTGAGCAAAAAGTTGGTTTAAGTAAAGCTCAGAAACAGACCCTATATGCAGCTATTGCAAATGAACAAGGTGGTTTGGGGCCCTCAGCACGTTCTGAAAAAGTAAACGCCGTATTAATTAATTTATTAAATGATCTTCAGTTTAGCTATGACGGCTCAATTCATTACCGTCAAAAAATGGGTTCATTTAACCTTACTGCTAAATATGAAAAACCAACGCTATTGGTTCAGGCAAAATTGCCAATGGTGCTTGATCTGGAAAATTATAAGTTTTACGTAAATTACTTCGGTTTAATGCCGTATTTAGTCAATAAAGAAAATCAAAATAATTTGGCTTATATTGATTTTTCAAAATATAAAGACTTCTTTAAAAATGTCGATACGAAGAAGTTTATTGAATATCTTAAAGCTTCTAGTGCGGTTTCTTATCGTTTGGCTGACCCGCAAAACTTACAACGTGTATCTTTGACGGAGACTGATCGTAAGGCTGGGGCAGTTGATAAAATTCGTTTGAAAACCACCATTGAAGAGTTGCTTTTAGAAGTTGAGCTGTATGGTCAGGTCAATGATAAATATCTTCAAAAAAGTGTATTAGGTTTTGATAACCAAAAGATGGCTGAAAAAGTAGCAAAAGAGCTTGCCGCTTCTGAAGCGAAAAAAGGCGCTGTTAATAAAGAAGAACAAAAGGTTTCTTCTGATGATGCCGCTGCTGTAAGTCAGGAATTGTATAGTTTAATCAATGCACACTTTGATGGTGGCCTTTCATCAAATGATGCAGGTGAAGACAATTTAACTACGGCAGCACAAGCTCCGGCAGCAGCAGATGCATCAGTTTCTGAAGATCAAAATGGCAGTGAAGAAGCAGCTGCAGGTGGTGTACAGGATGCACAAGGTGAAGATGCTGTAACGCTTACCGAAGATCAATGTATTGAATTAAAGTCACTGAAAAAACCGGTTGCTTTAGGTGATATTAATTATTGCCAAGTTTATGGCATTGATGTGCTAGACCAGAGTGCGGCGAGTGCTGAAAAAGTTCAAACCAAGTCTCGCCGAGACACTTTAAAACAAACTTTTGAAGCTTATAACCAAAACCAGTTTATCAATGATGAAGCATTCAAAGCTTTATGGCTAAAACACAAGGCCGAGATTGAGCAAGCTTTACCTAAGCAAAGAAATCCAATCACGATTGATGTGGCTTTAGATGATAAAGGTCGTGCAGTGAACATGACCTATGATGTTGCTTATACGCCAGCCGAGTTTAAACATAGCTTTAATATTAAAGCTGATATGCAAATTTTAAATTACGGTAAAGCAACCTCAATTGATCAAAAGCAGCTTAAACAGGCCAAGTCTATAGCTGAAGCAAGTAAAGGTTCTATGCTCGAAAACTTTATTAAAGGTTTTGGAGAAAAGCTTGGACAAGGTGATGTTTTAGAGCATCCGGTAGGCACACATAGTGATGTACAAGATTTAGATGCAAATCTGGCTGTACTGGCTGATAAAACCTATGATGAAATGCATGCTTATGACAAAACTTATAAAGCAGTATTTATTGCCAAATTAACAGCTGAAAAACCGTCATATATCAAATATTACTCTGTTCAACAGCTACAAGAAATTGCAGAGGTTTATGCTTACTGGTTCTCGGAAGAAGATACCTATAACCCTCAAGGAAAAGCTTTAGAGCGTATTACTGCTTTACAGAAAAAGCATCATCTTGAACAGGATGAACAGTTTGACCATGAGTTAGGGCGTGCTGTAGATCATATTGTGATAGAGACTATGCAAGGTAAAGCAGGGCGTGAAGCTTGGCAGAAACTACAAAAGCAATATAAACAGCCAGCCCAACTGTTCTCAAAGCAGTATCAGTTAGAATTTGAAAAACAAAATGGTGTTTCTGCTGAAGAAAAGCATTTGTTATCAGAAACGGCTGATATTTTAGGAAACGTTTATGTGGCCGCGCGTAAACAACAGCTTACGGAAAAAACAATTCAGAAGTTAAAACCTGAACATAATGAATTTATTGATTATGAAATTTTCCGAGATGTTTATAAGCAAATGGTCGCTGCTAAAAAATAGTAAATGAGATAAAAAAAGAACCTACTTTAAGTAGGTTCTTTTTTTGTTTATAAGAAATCTTTTAACTCTGGTCTTACACCATTCCAGATATAAAAAGCTTCGATGGCTTGGCCTACTAACATACCAAAACCTTCTGCATAAGGCACATTACGCTGTTTCGCCTGATCAAGGAAACTAGAAGGTTTGCCATAAGCCATTTCATACGCATATTTGAACTGTAATTTTTCAGGAAGTTGTAAAGCACCACCTGAAAGACTTGCAGAAGTTGCATTAATTACAATATCAAAATCGCCGTCTAAATCATTTAGAGAAATTGCTTGTAATTGGGCTTGTGGAACTGCTGTTTTTAAGTCATCTACAAGTTGTTCTGCACGAGCGAGGGTTCGGTTGGCAATAACAATCTTTTTAGCGCCAGCCTGTACCAGTGGGTAAATGACACCACGAGTTGCACCACCAGCTCCTAAAATTAAAATAGTTGTATTTTCTAAGTTCCAATCTAAAGCTTGTATTGCAGCGACTAGGCCTTGGCCATCTGTATTGTCACCATGCAATTTGCCATTTTCCATCCACAAGGTATTTACAGCTTTAGCAATTTGGGCACGCTCGGTTAAAACATCACATAAAGCAAAAGCTTGCTCTTTAAAGGGAACAGTAACATTCATGCCACTGCCGCCTTCTGCAAAGAAACTGCGCATGCTTGACTCAAAACCATCTAGAGGAGCGAGACGTTTTTGATAGTTTAGATCAACACCTGTTTTTTGAGCGAAAGCATGATGCAATTCAGGCGAGCGTGATTGTTCGATCGGGTTGCCAATTACTGCAAACTGTTTGGTCATTCTTGTATCCAAAATTTTAAAATGGCATAAAGCAGATAAAGCCTGTGCTGAATATTCAGCAGGCCTCACTATAAGTCAAAATAACACAAGAAAAAATATTTGAATGAAGGAAGGGAAATTGAAATCAAAAAAGGAGATTCTTTAGGGTGGAAGCCAAAGAATCCCCAAAACAAAAAATTAAGCGACTTTTTCTTTTAAACCTAACCAATCACGAGGTTTTAAGTAATAGTCAGTTAAACGCTTCTCTGGAGAGTCTTCATCCCATTCAGGACGATAAGACCATGCAGCTAAATTAGGTAGGCTGACTAAAATAGACTCGATACGGCCACCTGTTTGTAATCCAAACAACGTACCACGGTCATAAACCAAGTTATATTCAACATATCTACCGCGGCGATAAAGCTGAAATTCTCGTTGAGCTTCGGTATAAGGCTGTTCACGGTGTTTTTCGAAAATTGGCAAAATGGCATTTAAATAACCATTGCCTACAGCTTGAATATATTTAAAGCAAGTTTCGAAATCCCAGCAATTTAAATCATCAAAAAATAAGCCACCCACACCACGCTGTTCATCACGATGCTTTAAATAAAAGTAATCATCACACCATTGCTTATGTTCAGCATAAACATTGTCACCAAAAGGTTTACATAGGTCGTAAGCAGCTTGATGCCAATTTAAAACATCTTGGTCATCTGGATAAAATGGCGTTAAATCAAAACCACCACCAAACCACCAAATGGGCTCTTGTCCTTCACGTTCTGCAACGAATAAACGGACATTTGCATGAGAGGTCGGAATATTTGGGTTTTTAGGATGAATAACTAAAGAAACACCTAGTGCCTGAGCTTTAGCCCCTGCAATTTGAGGGTGACGTTCTGTAGCAGACGCAGGAAGTTTACTAATGTTGATGTGAGAAAACATCACACCACCTTTTTCGATCACTGTACCATTTTGCAGCACACGTGAACGACCGCCGCCGCCTTCAGGGCGTTCCCAATCATCAATAATAAATTCTGCCGTACCACCGCCAGCTTTTTCTTGTTGTTCTAAACCAGCACAAATACGGGCTTGTAAATCGAGGAGAAATTCGCGGACACGTTGAATATCTGTGGAAGTCGGATGTTGCATAATGACCCTCAAAGATGATTGATATAAATTAAATACATCAAAACATAAAACCATAAAAAAAGTAAGGGATTTTTTCTAAATCTTGAAAAAATCCCTTAAATATTGTTTTTAAATTTTGGAATTGGAATCAAAAATCATCTTTTTGATAAAGGTGATCCATTCTTTCACGTTTGGTTTTTAAATATTGTTCATTAAAAGGATTGCGGCCGACAGTTAACGGTACACGATCTACGACATTAATACCCTGATCTTTGAGTGCCTGAATTTTCAAAGGATTATTGGTAATTAACTTCACTTCTTTTACTTTTAAGTGATCGAGCATAATGCTACACATATCGTAACGGCGTGCATCGGCAGGTAAATTCAATAGTAAATTGGCATCTACTGTATCGTGACCCTGATCTTGCAAAGCATAGGCACGAATTTTATTGGTTAAACCAATTCCACGACCTTCTTGGCGTAAATATAAAATTACACCTTGTCCTGCTTCATTGATGAGTTTTTGAGTGGCTTGTAATTGTGGGCCACAATCACATTTTAATGACGCAAAAGCATCACCTGTTAAGCATTCAGAATGTACACGAACCAAAACAGGGCCTGTTGGCGGATTTTCTAACCCTTTAGAAAGTGCCACATGTTCTTCACCTGTAACGGGATCTTGAAACACAGAAATATTGAATTCACCAAAAGCGGTCGGGAGTTTTGATGTTGCAATGAACTCTATAGGCACAGATTAACTCATCTTTTAACCGAAAACGGTTTAAAGTATAGCGTAATGCTGGGAGATTGGTCGAATTGTCATAATCATTTTGCACACTAAGGTTTTCTTTTTTGTATAAAGAAGACGATAATAGTTGATAAATAGTCAGATTATTCAGGATAATCTGCCAACCATACCCATAATGTATGAGAGACTGCTTTGCATGATCTCGTTCGCAAATGTGGCTGATTGAAGGTGACTTCATTCGATTGTATGATCGACCCATTTTGACCCAGCTTAGGATTTGCCAGGCTTATAAAGGCTTTGCCACATATGTTGTATACCGAAATTCCAACTCAACGCCCTGTTACGCCATTGTTAGATGCAATTGATCATCCTCAACAATTACGTCAGCTCGAGCATAGCCAACTGGTTCAAGTGGCTGATGAGTTGCGTCAATATATTTTATATGCAGCAGGCCAGAGTGGTGGCCATTTCGGTGCTAACCTCGGCGTGGTTGAGCTGACGGTTGCGCTGCATTATTGTTTTAATACACCAAATGACCGGTTAGTTTGGGATGTAGGACATCAAGCATATCCACATAAAATCCTGACTGGTCGCCGTGAACAAATTACAACTATCCGTTCAAAAAATGGATTAGCAGCTTTCCCTGCCAGAGAAGAATCAGTTTTTGATACCTTTGGGGTAGGGCATTCGTCAACAGCGATTTCAGCTGGCCTAGGTATGTCACTTGCACGCCGTTATCAAAATGACCCATGTGAAGTTGTTTGTATTGTAGGTGATGGTGCAATGACTGCAGGCATGGCATTTGAGGCTATGAATGATGCGGTTGCACATGATGCTGACTTGATTGTTGTACTCAATGACAATGACATGTCCATTTCTTGCAGTACTGGTGGCTTCGCTAAGCATTTAGCTGCAATTTGGGAAAAAGGTCATTTAGTCAATGTAAATGAACATGGTGAAGCTTATATCCAGCCACATCCAAAATGGACCTATAACTCTCGATTACACCAATCGGCAACCGATGCTGCAGATAACCTATTTAAAGCAATTGGTTTTGATTATTTTGGACCATTTGATGGGCACGATGTCAATCAGTTGGTTCAAGTGTTCAATGCGCTTAAAAAGCGTAAAGGTCCACGTTTAGTTCACGTTTATACTAAAAAAGGCAAAGGCTTTGCTCCTGCTGAAGCTGACCCGATTACTTACCATGCGATTAGTAAAATTAATGCCACTTCAGGCGGGAAAGCCCCACCAAAGTATTCGGATGTTTTTGGTGAATGGTTATGCGATGAAGCTGCTCAAGATGAGCGGTTGCTTGCGATCACGCCTGCTATGTGTGAAGGCTCGGGCATGGTTAAGTTTGCCAAGCAATTCCCACAACGTTTCTTTGATGTCGCAATTGCAGAGCAGCACGCCGTAACACTTGCAGCTGGTATGGCTTTTGGAGGGGTAAAACCTGTTGTTGCAATTTATTCGACATTCTTGCAGCGTGGTTATGATCAACTTATTCATGATGTTGCATTGCAAAACCTTGATGTAACTTTCGGTATCGATCGTGCCGGTCTAGTCGGTGAAGATGGCCCAACACACGCAGGCGCATATGACTATGCCTATATGCGTACTGTACCGAATATGGTGATTATGGCACCAAAAGACGAAAATGAATGCCGTCAAATGCTTCATACAGCCTATGCCTATAATGGTCCTGCCGCAGTACGTTACCCACGTGGTGCAGGTGTTGGTGTTGAAATTCAAAAAGAAATGACTGTTCTTGAATTAGGTAAAGCTGAAATTGTTGCAGAAATTAAACCAATTAGTGATGAGCAAATTACAGTTCTAGCATTTGGTAGCCGTGTCATGGTTGCTATAGAAGCTGCCGAGCAACTTGCACAAAAACACGATGTTGGTGT
This sequence comes from Acinetobacter sp. 1566109, assembly GCF_000582255.1. Taxonomy (NCBI): domain Bacteria; kingdom Pseudomonadati; phylum Pseudomonadota; class Gammaproteobacteria; order Moraxellales; family Moraxellaceae; genus Acinetobacter; species Acinetobacter sp. 1566109. The sequence goes on from NZ_JEYB01000049.1 coordinate 19,668, forward strand.
GCGTGTTGTAAATATGCGCTTTGTAAAACCGCTTGATGAGCAAATGATTCGAGACTTGGCTGAACATACTCATTTATTCGTGACAGTTGAAGAACATGCGATTATGGGCGGCGCGGGTAGTGCAGTGAATGAGTTTATGGCACAAGAGCAAATTGTTAAACCTATCATTAACTTAGGTTTGCCAGACTCATTCTTGCATCAGGCTTCACATAATCAAATGCTGCAAGATTGTGGTTTAGATGCGAAAGGTATTTTGAACTCAATTGAGAGAGCTTGGCTTAAGCAAAATCAGGTCGTTTAATCCGTTAATAAAATTTTTGAAACATTTTTTCCCATAAAGCGCATTCATTTGCTAAAATGTATGCGCTTTTATGCATTATTCTTTGTCAAAATCTTCAAATTTGTATTGTAGTGGGTGTTCAATGGAACCTATGGTGGTGATGGCTGCGCGTGCGGCTCAAACAGTTGGTCAAGAGCTTTTAAAAGCGCATCAAAATCGTCATAAACTCGATTTGCAAGTTGAAGAAAAAGGCATTGATGGTCCTGTAACACGTGTAGATCGTTATTTAGAACAATTAACGATTGATACATTACGTAAAAGTTATAAAAACCATAGCTTCTTAGGTGAAGAGTTCGGTTTGCAAGAAGGCAAAGGCCATGATGCAGACTGGTGCTGGGTCATTGACCCACTTGATGGCACGCAAAACTTTATTAATGGTTTCCCTCATTTCTGTATTTCTATTGCAGTTCAACACAAAGGTGTTACTCAGCACGGCGTAATTTATGACCCTGTACGTGACGAATTGTTCTCTGCAAGTCGCGGTCGTGGTGCGGTGATGAACCAACGCCGTATTCGTGTAAATGTAAAAGATAGCTTAGAAAATACGTTCTTGGCAGTAGGCCATCCTTATCGTGCTAAACGTGCTGGTGAAATCGTATCTTATGCAGAGCAGCACTTTGCTTCATTATTAGCTGTTACTCAAGCGGGTGCTCAAATCCGTCGTGGTGGTTCAGCTGCTCTAGATTTAGCTTATGTTGCTGCTGGTCGTTTCGATGGTTTCTTTGAACTTGGTTTAAAACCATGGGATATCGCTGCTGGTGAACTTATTATTAAAGAAGCAGGCGGTGTAGTGGTTGATGCTCGTGGTGGAAATGATTCACTTGAAAATGGTCAAGTGCTTGCTTGTTCACTTAAAATGCTAAAACCATTAATGCAAACAGTAGTTCCTGCTTGGGATAAAGCTGCAAAATAATTGAGAAACGCTTTGTGAGTTAAAACCCTCTTTTTATAGAGGGTTTTAATTTTTTAATGATCGGTAAAATAGAAATAATAATAGAAATAACGATAAAGTTGATTAAAACACATGACTTTTAAATTCTTTCTGCTATAATCCGCCCACGCACTTAAATTTCCGTTCATTACCTGAACATTCTGTTCTATTCATTGTAAGCGCACGCTGTCCATAGAGAGGACCATTTCTTGCGCCCCGATCGCTCAGCGATTCTTCAGGTTCGGCCGTAATCAAGCGTGCGTTTAATCCACATCGTCGTTACTCGGATTGCCGCTGAATAATAAGGTTCAGCTAATTTTGCTTTGCCGCTTTGTGCCGATGTCTATTTTGTACTTATTAAAAATGGAGCACCCATTAGGGTGAAACTCTCTATGAGCAAAACTTTTGCCGAATTTTCTTTGCATGAAACCTTACAACAAGCGCTTGAAGGTTTAGGTTTTACTACCCCGACTCCTGTGCAAGAACAATCTATTCCTGCAGCTTTAGAAGGTAAAGACCTTTTAGTTTCTAGCCAGACTGGTTCTGGTAAAACTGCTGCATTCTTGTTGCCGACATTAAATAACTTGGCAGGTCAAGAAACTTTCGTTCCGTTCAAAGAACGCATGAAAGCTGTAACTCAACCAAATATTTTGGTAATTTCTCCTACTCGTGAATTAGCACAACAAGTAAGCCAAGATGCAATCGCATTTGTACGTCACATGAAAGGTGTTCGTATTGCTGCCATTATGGGTGGTATGCCGTTTGCTAAACAAATTCAACAGTTAAAAGGCGCGCAAGTTGTTGTTGCAACTCCAGGTCGTTTACTTGACTTGGTAAACCGTCGTCAAATTAAATTAGATCAAGTAGATGCTTTAATCGTTGATGAAGCGGACCGTATGCTTGACCTAGGTTTCTCTGAAGACTTAGAGGCAATCAGCGAATTAGCGGCTAACCGTAAACAAACATTAATGTTCTCTGCAACATTTGCTGATCGTATTATTCGTCTTGCAGCATGCATGATGAAAGATCCAATGCGTATTGCAATTGAAACAGGTCATTCAACCAATACAGATATTACGCAAACATTGCATTGGACTGATGGTTTTGAGCATAAGAAAAAATTACTTACACATTGGTTAAGTGATGAAAACTTAGATCAAGCTGTAGTTTTTGCAAGCACTCAAGAAGACACTGATATGTTGGCTGAAGAGCTTGCTGAAGCAGGTCATTCAGTTGTTGCACTTCACGGTGCAATGCCACAAACAGTTCGTAACCGTCGTTTACGTAGTATCCGTGAAGGTCGTGCAAAAATCTTAGTTGCAACTGACGTTGCTGCTCGTGGTCTTGACGTTCCAACAATTTCACACGTAATTAACTTCGGCTTACCGATGAAGCATGAAGACTACGTACACCGTATTGGTCGTACAGGTCGTGCGGGTCGTACAGGTCAGGCAATTACTTTAGCGACTTATCGTGAGCGCGGTAAGATTCGTGCACTTGAAGAATATTTAGAAGCACGTTTAAGTGTTTCTGAAATTGAAGGTTTAGAGCCATCTCCACCTCCTGCTCGTTCAGGTCGTGATGGCGGTGGTCGCGGTCGTGGCGGCAACGGTGGTCGTGATGGTCGTCGTGGTGGCGGTTTCGGCGGTGGTCGTCGTTTTGAAGGCGAAAGTAACTTCAAACGCCGTGAAGGTGGTCGTGATGACCGTCCGCGTCGTAGCTTTGATGATAAACCACGTGGTGATCGCCCATTCGGTGGTGAAGATCGTCCGCGTCGCGAGTTCAACTCTGACCGTCCACGTCGTGAAGGTGGTTTTGAAGATCGTCCAAAACGTAGCTTCGGTGGTGAAGATCGTCCGCGTCGTGAGTTCAACTCTGACCGTCCACGTCGTGAAGGTGGTTTTGAAGATCGTCCAAAACGTAGCTTTGGTGGTGAAGATCGTCCACGTCGTGAGTTCAACTCTGATCGCCCTCGTCGTGAAGGTGGTTTTAACGATAAGCCTCGTTTTGATTCAAATGATGACAACCGTGGTAATCGCGTAGATTATAAACCTCGTCGTGAAAACGGTTTTGGTGACCGTCCACAACGTAGTTTTGGTGGCGAAGATCGTCCACGTCGTGAAGGTGGTTTCGGTGATCGTCCAAAACGTAGTTTTGGTGGTGAAGACCGTCCACGTCGCGCAGTTCGTGAAGAACATTTTAATCAAGAATCTCGTGGTGAACGTCGTCGTAAATTCGACCGTTAATCTTAAAAAGATTTAAAAAAAGGCCAGTTAACATACTGGCCTTTTTTATTTTTCAGTTTTGTTATAAAATAACAAAGTGTGAAATAGTTCAACATTTATTGTAATAATGTGTAAAAGTAAGCGAAAAGAGACTCCTTTGGCATGGTTGAGTAAATTATTACTTCAACATGGTTTGCCATACCTTTTTATTGCACTCGCTTTGTGTAATGGAATCTATTTTGCCTATGCTTTATTAACTGGCCATTTCGTAGATCAGTTTCAAGTTCTCAATCAGTAAATTTCTTTTCAAAATCTAGCTCATATTGATGAATGAGCTTGTTTCGCTTTTGTCAAAATTACAACAAGATTCTCAAAATTCAATGTTATAGTATGCGGGCATAAAAGTGCAGGAATGATTGCCATTATGAATAATAAAACTCCTCTCTCGACTCAGTCACTCATTGAAGTGAAAAATTTGAGTTTTAATCGAGGGGAACGCGTCATTTATGACAATATTAGTTTAAATATACGTCGAGGCCAGATTACGGCCATCATGGGACCATCTGGTACAGGTAAAACGACTTTATTACGTCTGATTGGTGGGCAGCTTGTTCCCGATCATGGTGAAGTTTTGCTTGATGGTAAAGATATTGCTCAAATGTCACGTCAGGAATTGTTTGCAGCGCGTGCACGTATGGGAATGCTATTCCAAAGTGGTGCTTTATTTACCGATATGTCGGTGTATGAAAATGTCGCTTTTCCAATTCGTGCGCATACTAAGCTTTCTGAAAATCTGATTGCTGAACTGGTCGCTTTAAAGCTTGAGTCTGTTGGCCTGCGTGGAACAGAACAGCTTATGCCTACTGAGCTATCGGGTGGTATGAATCGACGAGTTGCTTTAGCTCGTGCAATTGCGCTTGATCCAGATTTAATTATGTATGACGAACCTTTTGCAGGGCAGGACCCGATTGTAAAAGGTGTTTTAACACGTCTCATACGCTCATTACGAGAAGCTTTGGATTTAACCACCATTATTGTTTCGCATGATGTTCCTGAAACCCTATCTATTGCCGATTACATTTATGTTGTGGCAGAAGGAAAAATTCAAGGGGAAGGAACACCAGAAGAATTGCAAAAATATGCTTCTCCATTTGTAAAACAGTTCTTAACTGGTTCTGCAGAAGGTCCGGTTGAGTACCAGTTTAGCCACCAAGCTTATTTAGATAACGAGGTTCGTCCATGAATACGATTGCCTGGTTAGGTAGACTCGTTATTGAGCGGATTCGAGGGATTGGTGTTGCGGCACTGATGCTCTTACAAATTATTTTTTCATTACCTTCAGCAGGCGGTTTTGGACGTTTCGTCTATCAAATGCATCGTGTAGGGGTAATGTCTTTACTTATTATCACGGTATCAGGTTTATTTATTGGTCTGGTACTCGGATTGCAAGGCTACTCAATATTGGTCAATGTTGGTAGTGAATCAATGCTAGGCACTATGGTGTCTTTAACCTTACTGCGTGAGCTTGCACCAGTTGTTGCTGCTTTACTATTTGCTGGACGAGCAGGTTCTGCATTAACTGCTGAAATTGGTTCAATGAAACAAAGTGAACAGCTTGCCAGTATGGAAATGATTGGTGTTGACCCTTTAAAGCAAATCGTATCACCACGTCTTTGGGCTGGCATAGTCAGTTTGCCAATGTTAACTGTTATCTTTGCTGCGATTGGTATCGTTGGCGGTAAATTGGTTGGTGTTGACTTTCTTGGCGTTGATGAAGGCTCCTTCTGGAGTGGTATGCAAAATAATGTTCAATTTG